>NZ_CAJMZL010000053.1:0-30466 GCF_905220305.1 Caballeronia sp. J97
CGCCAATAGACCGACAAGAAAGCAGGATTTCACGACCAAAACCCCAGCACTCCCCCGCGCCCCCAAAAAGAATCAAACAATCCCGGTCAAGTAATAAACCGCGATAACAAAGAACACAGCAAGCGTCTTGATGACCGTCACAGCGAAAATATCGCGATAAGACTCCCGATGAGTAAGCCCGGTCACCGCAAGCAGCGTAATGACGGCGCCGTTGTGCGGCAGAGTATCCATACCACCCGAGGCCATCGCCACAACCCGATGTAGCACTTCCAGCGGAATATGCGCCGCCTGCGCGCCCGCGATGAACGTATCGGACATCGCAGCGAGCGCGATACTCATGCCGCCCGACGCCGATCCGGTAATGCCCGCAAGCGAACTCACGGAAATCGCCGCGTTGACGAGCGGATTCGGGATGCTCTTCAGCGCATCGCTGACCACGAGAAAGCCCGGCAAAGCCGCGATCACACCGCCGAAGCCATACTCGGAAGCCGTGTTCATCGCCGCCAGCAGCGCGCCCGCGACCGCCGCCCGCGTACCCACCGCAAACCGCTCCTTCACGCGCGAAAACGCGGTCAGCAGCACGAGCACGATGCCGAGCAGCAACGCACCCTCGACCGCCCAGATCGCGACGACCGTCTTGACGGCCGTGGTCACCGGCGCATGCACGCCCGGCAGCACTTCCGGCGGCACGGTATAGCTCGCGCCGTACCATGTCGGAATCCACTTCGTCAGCGCAAAATTCGCGACGCCCACGAGAATCAGCGGCGCGATCGCCAGCAACGGATTCGGCAGCGACGTCGATTCCACACGCTCCGGCTCGTTCACCAGCGACGTGCCGTAGCCCTCACCCTTGGCCATCGCCGAGCGGCGGCGCCATTCGAGGAACGACAGTCCCACCACGATGATGAACAGCGAACCGATCACGCCGAGCCACGGCGCGGCCCACCCGGTCGTCTTGAAGAACGTCGTCGGAATGATGTTCTGAATCTGCGGCGTGCCCGGCAGCGAATCCATCGTGAAGGAGAACGCGCCCAGCGCGATCGCGCCCGGCATCAGGCGTTTCGGAATATTGCTCTGGCGATACATCTCAGCCGCGAACGGATACACCGCGAACACGACGACGAACAGCGACACGCCGCCATAGGTGAGCAGCGCGCACACCGCGACGATCACCGCATTCACGCGCGACTTGCCGATGTATCGAATGGCGGCCGCGACGATCGACTCGGAAAAGCCCGACAACTCGATGACCTTGCCGAACACCGCGCCGAGCAGGAACACCGGGAAGTACAGCTTCACGAAGCCGACCATCTTCTCCATGAAGATGCCGGAGAACACGGGCGCCACTGCGGCGGGATCGGTGAGGAGGACAGCCGCGAGCGCGGCGATCGGCGCGAAAAGAATGACGCTGTAGCCACGATAGGCGGCGAGCATCAGGAACGCCAGGGCGGCGAGCACGATGAGGAACGACATTGAGTCTCCGTGAGTGGTTTGTTCTTTGAAACGTTGTCCGCGCGCTTCTTCTGGAAGCGCTACCGTGCGTGGATAACGCACCGCGCGGGCGGTATGCAGCTTTCGTGCCAGAGCGCTTAAACCCATTCGCAACGGGCTTCGGTGAAGTATGACACCGCCAGATTTCAGCCGGGTGTCTCCGAATCGAGACGTTTCGACCGTGCCGCGCAGCCCTGTGACACCGCAAAAGACTAGTACAGATGCGGATTGCCAGCGCGTCTCAAAGTTGAGAAATTTGTCTCAATATGGAGATAACGGAGATTTTGGGCGCCATGCGCAACGACTGGATCAACGTGCCGGCCGACTACAGCGACGTGATGCGCCGCGCGATGGAGTCGCTTTTCAAGACCTTCGAGAACCTGAGCGAAGGCACTTTCATCGTCGATGCGGACGCGCGCGTCGTGTGGATCAACAAGCGCTACGCGGCGCGCTTCGGCTTCGACGATCCGCTCGACGCGATCGGACTCGACTGCGAAGCGGTGATTCCCAACAGCCTGATGCGCGAAGTGGTCGCAACCGGCAAGCCGATCCTGCTCGATGTGCTGGAAACCGACCGCGAGCCGCTCGTCGTCACGCGATTGCCGCTGAAAGACGAATCGGGCACGACCATCGGCGCGATCGGCTTCGCGCTGTTCGATGAAATGAAGGCACTCACGCCGCTCTTCGCGCATTACTCGCGCGTGCAGCAGGAGTTGATCGCGACGCGCCAGTCGCTCGCGCAGGCGCGGCGCGCGAAGTACACGTTTTCGAGTTTCGTCGGCACGAGTCCGGTCAGTCTCGAAGTGAAGCGTCAGGCGCGGCGCGCGGCGCTCGTCGATTCGCCGGTGCTTCTGCTCGGCGAAACCGGCACCGGCAAGGAACTGCTCGCGCACTCGATCCACGGCGCATCGACGCGCGCGGGCAAGCCGCTCGTGACCGTCAACGTCGCGGCGATTCCCGACACGCTGCTCGAAGTCGAGTTCTTCGGCGCGGCGGCGGGCGCCTACACCGGCGCGGAACGCAAGGGGCGCGTGGGCAAGTTCGAGCTGGCCGACGGCGGCACGCTCTTTCTCGACGAAATCGGCGACATGCCGCTGCCGCTTCAGGGCAAGCTCCTTCGCGTGTTGCAGGACAAGGAGTTCGAGCCGCTCGGCTCGAACCGCATCGTGCGCGCGGATGTCCGCATCATCGCGGCGACGTCCGCCGATCTGCCCGCGCTCGTCGCGGCAGGGCGCTTTCGCGCGGACCTGTTCTATCGCCTGAACGTGCTGACGATCCACGCGCCGCCGTTGCGCGACCGGCTCGCCGATATCGAAGCGCTCGCCTACGCGATTCTGGAAGATCTGTCCGCCGATACGCGACCGGGGCATGTCGGACATTTCGTGCTGCACAAGGACGGCTTGCAGTTGCTCGAGGCGTATTCCTGGCCCGGCAATGTCCGCGAGCTGCGCAACACGCTCGAGCGTGCGCTGATGCTGTCCGAAACCGAGCACATCGATGCACGGGCGCTCTCCGCGTTCATCGATGCGGGCCGCGTCGCGATCGCGGCGCAGGCCGAAGCGGCCGGGACCGACGCGGACGATGCGCCGACCCAGTCCTATGCCGATGCGATGACCGATTTCGAACGTCGCTTTCTCTCCGATGCGTTGCGCGCGAGCGGCGGGCGCGTCGCGGATGCGGCGGAGAGAATCGGCATCGGGCGGGCGACCTTGTACAAGAAGATCGCGGCGCTGGGAATCGCCGTCTGACGAGTTTCGCGAACAGGCTGAACCGGCGCGAAAGCTTCGCGTGGCATACTCCGGAAATCGAAAATAACAACCAAGAATCAAAGGGGTAACGGATGAAATGCGGGACGAGATTCGGCAGGACGATCGCTCTCTCAGTCATGCTCGCGGGCAGCGTGTGGGCGCTCGCCGGATGCAGCAGCGCGCCGCCGCTTTTCTCCGCCGACGGACGTCCGACGCAACAGATCCAGTGCCCCGCTTACGGCGGCTGGAGCAACTGCACGGACAACGCGAAGGCGCTTTGTCCGAGCGGCTATGACGTGCTCGGCCAGTCGACAGAGAACAATCAGAACGCGCTGCTCATCGCTTGCAAGGGAGGTTAGCCGGTCAACCTTGCTGCGTCTCGCGCAACATCGTGACGTCGTAGCCGAGCGCGCGCGTGCGCTCGATCAGCGTGCGGCGCAACTCCGCTGAGGGCTTTGCCTCGCGCGTCAGAATCCACAGATAACGCCCGGTCGGCTCGCCGACGATGGACCACGTGTAATCGTCGGCGTGATCGAGGATCCAGTAGTCGCCGACATAGAACGGGCCGAAGAACGACACCTTCAGCTTCGTCCCGTTCGATCCCGGGACGATCTTCGCGCGTCCTTCCGCCGACCGGTACGGCCCGGTCATCCCGCCTTGCCTGCATGCATTGACGACGGAAATGAGCCCGTCCTCGCGACGCGCGTAGTTCGCCGTGACGGCTTCGCAGTTGCGCTCGAAGCGGTTCTCGTAGCGCGCGAACTCGTGCCAGTGGCCGAGATAGCGATCGAGATCGACGGCCTTCGACGGTTCGGGCACGTTGTCATTGCCGCTTTTGCGCGCTCCGCTCGATGCGTACACAAACAAGGTGGCGATGCCGCCGATCAAAGCCAGCGCCGCGGCGCCGTATGCCCAAGGTCTTCGGATATTCATGTTGCCCGGCTGGGTGAGAAGTGCGACGGCTCACTACGCAGCAAGCTTCGTTCCGTCCGCGCGCGGCTCCCGAATTTCCTCACCTTCCGGCGTTGCCGATTGCGGGCGGGAAATTCCTCGCGAGCCGCAAGTGGCTGTCCTGATTGGGTTTTATCCCGGAGCCCTGGCAGGCCGACACGGCGTTTTTCCGACTCCCGAACAACCTCACCTTTGCCGGAACACCGTCGCTTCACCGGTGCGTAGCGGATCGCGAACCGCCGTCGATCGGCGCGCGAACCATGCTGCGCTGCAGCAGCCGGCGAAAAGTCGAACCTGTTAATTAACAATGGCTTGCGTCGCCCATTTAACAATGTGACTGAGATGCCGACGTTGCTTCGCGCTCCCGATGATCCGCCGAAGAGTGAGCCGCGTACGCATCGGGCGACTCACCGTCGCGGAGCTCCCGGATCGTCTCACCTTTTTGACTGAGAGTATCCTCACGCTCTTCCATCTGACGCTCAAAGCAGTTGTCTCATGCCTTCGCCGGTTTTCTTGCCTCAAGCATTCGCATCGTTGCCTTCGCTGATCTCCCCGCTCTTCACGATCATCCTGCCGGTCTTCGGTCTTATCTTCGCGGGTTATGCATGCCGCAAGCTGAAGACGCTCGGGCCCCCCGCCGCATCGGAGCTGAACCGCTTCGTTGTCTATCTCGCGCTGCCCGCGCTGCTCTTCGACATCATGGCGAAGACGCCCTGGAGCATGCTCGATCAACCCGCGTTCATCGCGGCGTTCGGCATCGGCTCGGCTGTGGTCTTTCTGCTGACGCTCATCGTGCGCCTGATGCAGTCGCGTCATCTCGCCGATGCGAGCATCGACGGATTGAACGCGGCGTATCCGAACACCGGTTTCGTCGGCTTGCCGCTTTGTCTGCTTGCGTTCGGCAAGGAAAGCCTCGCGCCCGCCGTGATCGCGACGATCATGACCGTGTGCGTGCTGTTCGCCGTGGCGATCGTGTTGATCGAGCTCGGACTGCAAACCGAGAAGCACATCGCCGCGACGCTCGGGCATGTGGCCAAATCGCTCGCGAAGAATCCGCTATTGATCGCGCCCGTCGCAGGCGCGTTGCTGAGCGGCTCCGGCGCGCACGTGCCCGAAGGCGCCGAGGCGCTGCTCAAACTGCTGGGTGGCGCGGCGAGTCCCTGCGCGCTCGTCGCGCTGGGTCTTTTTCTCGGCGCGAAAGGCGAGGCGCGAGATGTCCGGACGACGAGTGTGCTCGTCGCGCTCAAGCTGGTTGCCCAGCCGCTTTTGACCTGGTGGCTGGCGTTTCATCTGTTCGCGCTGCCGCCGCTTTGGGCGAAGACGGCCGTGATTCTGAGCGCGCTGCCGACAGGCACCGGTCCGTTCATGCTCGCGGAGTTTTATCGGCGTGAGGGCGGCGTGACGTCGAGCGCGATTCTCTTTTCGACGGTCGTTTCCCTGATCACCGTCACGCTTTGTCTGACCGCGATGCTTTGACTGCGCAAAAAAGCGCCCGGCGCGGGTGCACCGGGCGCAACCACCTTCTGTTCGACGGTGGAGGAGGGCCAGTTCAGACTGCTTCCTCTGATGTTTTTGTCACGTGCTGCTCAACGCGTACGAACATCGTCGCGCGCGTCGGCGCGAAGTTGCGCGTGCCGTTCCTGATAAGGGCGCAGTTGCGGGTAGCTCAGCGAGTTGACGGCATCCAGATCGCCCGCGCGTTGCGCGTTCGCGAGTTCGGTTTTCACTTCGGCGCGCGTCTTGCCCGCATACGCCGACTGCGCAAAAGCAGGTGCCGTGGCGAGCAACGTGGACAAAAGCAGACCACCGATCAGTGCGTTCTTCATTTGAAGCCTCCTGGATGCGTGTGCGTCGGATGACGCTTGAGAGGCAGTCTAGGAGTATTCCTATTGGACAAAAATACCGATTGAGCCAACACATTGTTGTCGGAAGCGCATGAATGCTGGCCCGCCCGATTCCGGAGCGTCATGTTTCGTTTACGAATCAAAAACTAAACGGAATAGAAGTTACTCTCAACTTATCCACAGTTTCTGTGGATAACCGTGGGGATAGCTCGCTGCAAACCGCGCTGCGTCGCGGTGCGAGGTAGATTGCTCGTTTCATCACAAAAATAGTCCACGACCGTTCCGCACGCGTCGAGGACGATCGCCTTGCGATGCGCCTATCATGTTCACGCGCGTCGTCGAGGAGACGGCGCTCCCGGACCGGTTCATCGTCCGGGTTCCACCTCTTCATCCTTTTACGGGGGACGTTGTTATGGCTTTGAAGATTGCGGTGGTCGTCGGCAGCCTGCGGCGGGATTCCTTCAACAAACAACTCGCGCACGCGCTCGTGTCACTCGCACCGAGCGATTTTTCCTTCGAGTTTTTGGACATCGGCGTCCTGCCGCTTTACAGCCAGGACTACGACAGCGACTTTCCCGAAGTCGCGCGCGCGTTCAAGCAAAAGATCGCCGATGCCGACGGGCTGCTGATCGTCACGCCGGAGTACAACCGCTCGATTCCCGGCGTGCTGAAAAACGCGCTCGACTGGGGCTCGCGCCCGTGGGGGAAGAGCGTGTGGGGCGGCAAGCCGGGCGCGATCATCGGGACGTCGGTCGGGGCGATCGGCACGGCGATCGCGCAGTCGCATCTGCGTGGCGTGTGCGCGTATCTCGATATCGCGCTGATGAATCAGCCGGAGATGTACCTCAAGCACGACGAAAAGCGCATCGACGCGGGCGGCAACATCGTGAGCGAGGACACGCGCAAGTTCTTGCAGACGTTCGTGGACAAGTACGTCGTGTGGGTGCGCGACCGGGCGGCGTAAGCGCTCGCCGTCTGCACGAAAAAACGGCCCGCACGAGCGGGCCGTACTCGTCTGCTTCGCTTAACGACTCGGTCAGACGTGATGATGTCCCGTCACGCGGTCCCAGCCGTGGCGGATCGCCGCCTTGAAGCGCTCCCACGTGTCGCCTTCGGGATGCCTGGTTTCCCAGTCGCGGCGCATCTCGTATTCCATCTGATCGTCCCAGGCGCGGCTACGGAAACGATCGTCGTTACCGAGCGTCGCACCATAGCGATACGCGCCCTGATAGTCCTCGTAGGGCTCGCCCGTCGCTGAATACTTCGATTCGTAATCGGCGCGGAAATCCTCTTCGTACTCCATATACTCGTTGGGCACTGTCTGCGGCGTCGCCGTCGGAGCGGGACCGACCGGACCCGCCTCCTGCGTTCCCGCGGAAGCAATGACGGGATCGGGCGACGTTCCCGCCGCGCGTGCCGCACCGGCCTGATATGGCGCCGCCGGTTCGTCCAGCGGACTGAGCGGCTCGACCGAGCGCCATTCGGACGCCATGTCGGTACGCACGCCGGGCAGCGGGTCGCGCTCGATCGGCGCGTCGCTCGCGGTGCGCAGCGGATCGCGGCCCGCCAGCGCGTCGCGTTCCGTCAGCGATTCACCCGCGAGTTCGGTGCGCGGCGCGAGCGGATCGGCGGGCATGCCGCCGAGCGGATCGGCGAGAGGATCGATGCCGGTCGTCGCGTAGGGATCACGGCCCGTCACCGGATCGCGTCCGGCGAGCGGATCGCGCGCGGCGCGCTCGGCGTCGCTCATCATCGATTGTGACTGGGACTGCGATTGCGACTGCATCCCGCCGCGCGGCATGAGCGGATCGTCGGCGGGATCGCTGACGTAATCGCGCGGCGTCACGGCGGCCGGATCGTCGACATCAGCGTGCGGATAAGCCCGCGCACGCGATGGCGGCATCTCGGGTTCATTCACCGGCTCGCGCCCAGGCACCGCGCTGCCGCGACCGAGACCCAGTTCGTCGAGCACCGAATGGTCGCGCTCATTGGCGGCGGTGGCGGACGTGTCCGGTGCGCCGTGCTCGAGGGTCGTCCAGCTCGCCGCGCGTTCGTCGATATCGACCGCGCCCTGATCGGTGAGCGTCGCGCGTGCGATGTCGGCCTGCTCGACGCTCGGTGTATCAACGGCAACGAGGATCGCGCCGCGCCGCACGGCTTCGGAATAATGCGCGACTTCAGGCGGCTGATCGCGTCCGCCGAAGAGCATGCTGAAGAAGCGCTCGATATTCGCGAGCACGCCCGGCTCCTGGTGTGTCACGGCATCGGGCATGTCGGAGGGCGCGGCGGCGTCGTCACGCTTGGGGTTGGCCTGGAGCTCGATATCCGCGCGCGGGAAGCCGGCGGCGATCAGGGCCGAGCGCGCATCTTCGGCTTGTGCATAGGTGTCGAAAACTCCGATGACGGTGTGTCGCATGGTCGTCTCCTGCGGATGGGCGGATTCCGGGAATCGGCGACACCGTGTCGCCGCGTGTGACGGTCTCCACGCAACTCGCGTGCCGGATGCGCGCGGACCGGCGCACGCAGGAGAGCGTGCAACAGCAAGGCGGCGCTTTTACAAACGCGCGCGCAAAAGTCGATCGCGTTGCCGCCGATTCATCGATCGACGGAGCGTGCCGCGCGCGCTTCGGAAGACGCCGCGCCCGGTTCGCTCGCGCGCTCGCGGATCGCACGCAGGAGCGAGTCGAGCAGCGCGATGTCGAAAGGCTTCGACAGCACGCGCGCGCCGACCTGCCGCGCGCGATCGAGCTCTTCCGCGTAGCCCGTGACGAGAATCACCGGGATGCGCGGTTCGAAGTGCTGCAGCATCTCGGCGAGATCGATGCCGTTCATCTTCCCCGGCATGTGGATGTCCGAGAGCACCACATCGAACGGAAAATCGGTCGCGGCATTGGCGCGTGCGGTTTCGAGCACCGTGGCGGCGGTATCGGCGTTGAAGGCGTAGGTGACGTGGTGACCCATCATCGTGAGCAGCGCCTCGGTGCCGGCGGCGACTTCCTCGTTGTCTTCGACGAGCAGCACGCGCAGGCCATCCGCTTCCTGCGGCGGCGCCTGTTCCTCCGCGGCGGCCGCGCCGGTTGCGCGCGCCGCCACGCGCGGCAGATACAGGCGCACGGCGGTGCCCGCGCCGATCGCGCTGTCGATGGTCGCGAGCCCGCCCGCGCGCTCGCAGAACGCGAACACCTGAGGCAGGCCGAGGCCGGTGCCCATGCCTTTCGGCTTGGTCGTGAAAAGCGGCTCGAACGCGCGCCCGAGCACGTCGGCGCTCATGCCGAAGCCGGTGTCCTCGAGCGCGATCTGCACGAATTCGCCGGTGATCGGAAAGCCGTCTTCGCGGCGGAAGCGCACGTTGCCGGCGCGCACGGAGAAGGTGCCGCCGTTGGGCATCGCGTCGCGCGCGTTCACCGCGACATTGATGAGCGCAAGCTCGAGCTCCGCCGGATCGACGCGAATCGCCCACACATCCGGCGCGACCTCGACATCGAGCGCCACCTTCGCGCCGAGCGACGCGCGCAGCAACTCGCGCCCGGCCGGCACCCATTTGCCGATGGCGATGATCTCGCTGCGCAACGGCTGCTTGCGCGCGACGCCGAGCAGTTGCCGAGTCAGCGACTGGCCGCCTTTCAACGCGCGCTCCATCGCCGTCAGCTCGCGGTCGATGCCCGTTGCGCCGCGCCGCCGCACGATCTGAACATTGGTCGAGACGATCATCAGCAGATTGTTGAAGTCGTGCGCGACGCTGCCGACGAGATTGCCGAGCGCCTCCATCTTGCGCGCCTGGCGGTACGCGGATTCGATCGAGCGGCGCATCGATGCTTCCGCCTGCCAGCGCTCCCACGCTTCCTCCTCGGTCGCGAGCCGCCGCAACGACTGCGCGATCACGCCCCACAGCACGACGCACGGCGCGAAGATCGAGAGCGCGAGCACGCTCAGATGCTTCCACCAGGCCGACCAGATCGTCGCGATCGGGTAGCCGCTCGACACGTAGACCGGATAAGCGCCGACGCGCCGGAACGCGACGATCTTCAACTGATCGTCCAGCCCGGAAATCATTTTCACGACGCCGCTGCGGTGCCCTTCGCGATACGCCTCGCGCAGCGGCGAGCTGGCCGCGAGCGACATGCGCTCCGGCGGCCGCGGCGGATACCACGCGAGCACTTCGCCATCCGAGCGCGACAGGCCGAGCGAGACGCTCGGGTTATCGCCGATCAACTCGCGATAAAACGCGCCGAAATATGCTGGTCGGAGCGCGATGGACACGATGCCGTCGAACTTGCCCGTCACGGTGCGCCGCGCGATCGCCGTGTTGAACACCTGCTCGCCGGCGACCCGGCCGATCATCACGCGGGAAATCTGCTGGATGTTCTGGCCGGCGCGCAAGCCGTCGAAGTCGTCGCGGTCCGCGACCGAGATATCGGGTGTCGGCCAGAGGCGGCTCGTCGCAAGCAGCTTGCCGTCGGCGCCGAACACGGATGCCGCCGCGACCTGCCGATAGGTGTCGCTGATCGTCTTGAGGCGCTGGTGGAGCGTGGCGCTTTCGCGCCGGATCGCGCCGGCGTCGAGGTCGTCGAGAAGATCGACGATGCGCTCGTTGAGCGTCACGTTGAGATCGAAGACCTTGAGCGCGTGCTCCTCCGCGACCCGGGCATTGCGCGCGACGACCTCGGTGGCATCGGCGACGCGCGCGTGGTAGTCGGTGACGGCGGTCAGCACGACATACACGCAGGGCAGCACGATTGCCGCGACGAGCAGTGCATAGAGCGTGATGCGTTGCGCGGCGAAGTTGCGCTCCGGAACGACCGGAAACGGCGGTTCCTCCTGCCATGCTCGTGTGGCGGGATCGGCATCGGACTCGTCAACTTGCAGCGTCATTTTTGGCAGCGAATTGGAAAACTTACGCGAATCCCGCGCCTTCCGTCGATCCCGACGCGCATGTGTGCCGGGCTTGCCGAATGTGAACGGTGCAAACACGAATAGAATGCACGAAGCGTGCCGAACGAAGGTCGCGCGGCACGCGGCGCGTCGAGGAAAAGCTCAGTCGTGCCGCGCAGTTAGCGAGATTATTGGAAGCGCAAACGTACACAAAAGCATGAGACCCTATCTCATCAGAAGGTGGCGAGTTAAATTCACTCTATTCGAAGGTAATTTAATGAAAGCAATTCCCGCATTGAGCTTTGGCGAGTTGCTTTGACATTCTGATAGTCAGACAATGCAATCCTCCGACCTGACAAGCCGCTCAGAGCGCTGGCCGGAGAACACAAGCAGCCTCGCGGCGCGCTTCGGGGGAAGTACAGCTTGGGCGGACGAGAATCCGGCAGGCAGCGCGACCGAGCGAGGAGAAGAAGGCCACGGTCCGGAACCGCCGGATCATGCACGGGGCAGTCAACATGACGCCGATCGAGAGCCAACATGCATCGCGTGCCGCGGGCACGCCGATGAATCAGCGCACGCCCGCCGCGTGGCGCGCGTTCGTCCACAGGCGTCGCGCCTGGCTCATCGCCGCCGAACTGAATCTGCGACAGCGCCCGCATTCCCGCCGGGCCAAAGGGCTCACGCCGGTTCTGCCGTGAATATCGCCTAAAGTTCGCCGCGCGATTGCCGTAATCCATACGAGAGCCTGTCGTGTATATCGACGCGCCGCCCTCAGCCCGAAATCAGCCTAAAAGATCCTGCCGACCATGCCGTTGCCGATTGTCATTGCCGATGATTCCCTGCTCGCGCGCAAGGTGCTGACGCGCGCGCTGCCCCCGGACTGGGATGTCGAGATCTCCTACGCGACCAACGGGCGCGAGGCGCTCGATCATTACCGGGCGGGCCGCGCCTCCGTGATGTTCCTCGATCTCACGATGCCCGACATGACGGGCTATCAGGTGCTCGACGCCTTGCAGCACGAAGACCTGAACACGTTCGTGATCGTCGTGTCGGCCGACGTGCAGCCGATGGCCCAGGAACGCGTGCGCGCGCTCGGCGCGATCGCGTTCCTGCCGAAGCCGGTGACGCCCGAGGCGCTGCGTCCCGTTTTGAAGGAGTACGGTCTCCATGGTTGAAGCCGCCCTGAACGAAGATCAGCGCGACGCGCTGCAGGAAGTCGCCAACATGGCGATGGGCCAGGCCGCGACGCGCCTCTCGAAGCTGCTCGGCACGTTCATCGAGCTGTCGGTGCCGCGCGTGCGCGTCGTCAGCGTGGCCGAGGCTTCCGCCGCGCTCGCGGAGATGACCGGCATCACCGATACCGTCACCGCCGTGCGCCAGGGCTTTCGCTCGGACATCAAGGGCGAGGCGATCGTGCTGTGCAAGAGCGGCAGCGTCGATCAACTGTGCGCGCTCGTCGACGATCCGTACACCAAATCCACCTACGAAGCGACGACGCGCACCGAGCTCGTGTTCGACGTCGCCACCGTGCTGATGGGCGCATGCGTGTCGTGCATCCTCGATCGCCTCGGACGCTCGCCGATCTTCTCGCCGCCGGGCATGCTCGGCTCGGAGATCGGGCTCGACGAGGTCTTTCAGCCCGCGATGCTCGCGTGGAAGACGGCGCTGCTGCTCGAAGTGAACTTCGCGCTCGAAGACCACAGCTTCCGCGCGCATCTCGTGATGCTGATGGCCGAGGACGCCATCATGCATCTGAGCGAGGCGCTCGACGCGCTTCTGTCGAGTCTCTGAACGGGGCGCCATCGTGAGCATGGACGAACTCCGGCATGCGCTTTCCGAGCTTGTGATCGAGCGCGTGGGCTTCGGCATCTTCGTGCTCGATCGCGATCTGAACGTGCTGATGTGGAACCGGTTCATGCAGGATCACAGCGGCAAAACGGCCGAGCAGGTGACGGGCAGGTCGATTTTCGACAGCTTTCCGGAACTGCCGCGCGTATGGTTCACGCGCAAGGTCGAAAGCGTGTTCCAGCTCGGCAGCTTTGCGTTCAGCTCGTGGGAGCAGCGGCCGTATCTCTTCAAGTTCGACCACGACCGGCCGATCACCGGCGGCGTCGACTACATGCAGCAGGACTGCACCTTCATGCCGCTCACGCTCGAAGGCGATGTGCGCGCCGTCTGCGTGACGATTTCCGACGTGACGCACGCGAGCATGATGCAGCGCGCCCGCGACGAAGCCGTGGCGAAGCTGCAGGAATTCGCCGACCGCGACGGCCTGACCGGCATCGCGAACCGGCGCTATTTCGAGCTGCGCCTGCGCGACGAATTCACGCGCTGGCAGCGCTACGGCGGCGAGCTGTCGATGCTGCTTTTCGATCTCGATCACTTCAAGCGCATCAACGACGATCTCGGCCACCTCGTCGGCGATACGGTGTTGCGCGTGATGGCCGAGCGCGTCGCGAAGAGCGTGCGCGTGCAGGACGTGTTCGGGCGCTTCGGCGGCGAGGAATTCGCGCTGCTGCTGCCGTGCACGAATTTCGCGGACGCGATGATCGTCGCGGAAAAAGTGCGGCGCGAGATCGGCGAGACGCCCGTCGACGTGCAGGGCGCGCGCGTGCCCGTGACGGCGAGCGTCGGGGCGGCGCGTGCGCGCAGCGGCGTGACGTCGTCGTATGAAGCGCTCATCAACGAGGCCGATGCGGCGCTCTATACGGCCAAGCGCGAAGGGCGGAATCGGGCGGTGGGGTTCGGCTGAGGCGCGAAGACCGCGTCATGAAGGTCGCGACGCAGGGCTCAAGCCCCGGTTGCGTATCCGACTCAATCTTCGGCACGTTGCTCCACTTCCCGAGACTTTGCGAAACGCGGCGATCGGCCTTCCTCTGGCCATTCTCTCCCGTTCCATTTATTGAGTGTCAACCCGTCGAAGCGACTACGGCCCCAATGAAATCTGCATCAGTCTTCTGAATCTCTGAACTTGTGAGAGGAGGGCCGCGGGTGAATCCAGCCAAGTTCCTCTGCGCGGCCCTTGGCGCGTGTCACAGCGTTTGCGGCCACCTTATAGCGCGGGTGCTTGCTCGGCGATTTTGAACCCTTAAATTGCAGCGCCGACGCCTCTCCATAGCTGCGCAAAATGTGGTCATACATTGCCTGCCAACTCACTTCCTTGAGTTGCTCCCACGTATGAACCTTCAGAAAGATTTCCGCAGGGACAACGCATTCGACTTTGTATCTCGACTCGGGCGGAGCGTTCCGCTCGTCGACTGAGTGACTATGGAGTGTGTTGGACTTCTTCTTTTGAGTCATCTTTAGGAATCTTGAAGGAATACAACGGTCTTCGTTTAGCTCAAGCCCCGATTCTACTATCGAACAGACGTGCAGCTTCGCGGGCGTCAGACTTTCCGAAGCGGGGTCGACAATCGCCCGCCGAACCTGGTTGGCCGATTTTGGGCGTAGGCCTGAAGTTCGATCGCACTCAAAGCTTCCGAACCAAACTATTGATATACTCTTTGCCGCTTCCGGCGCAGTCGCAGCCGGCTTGCGCCGGCTTTTCCCTTCGATCGTCCCGCTCAGCGCCAGGTGGTTCCGCGCGCATCGGCTTGCATCGAAACCGGCGCCTGATCTCTTAATTTGCCCGTGGGGGCGCCACAGCGGAGCTTGTCTTGGCCGTTTCCAACACCATCGCTGACGATCCTGCTCCAGACGCCGCGAAAACGTCGTCGGGAAGCTCGTTCTATCTCGCGATGCGCATCCTTCCCGCTGCGCAGCGCGACGCGATGTATCAGATTTACGCGTTCTGCCGCGCAGTCGACGATATCGCCGACGAAGGCGCCTTGCCGCGCCGCGAGCGCGCGCTCGCGCTCGATCAGTGGCGCGAGGACATCGACGCATGCTACGCCGGCAAGCCGAAGGCTTCGCTCGAAGCGCTCACGCATCACATCCAGGCGTTCCAGCTTTCCCGCGACGACTTCCAGGCCGTGATCGACGGCATGGCGATGGACGCCGCCGGCGATATCGTCGCGCCCGACGAAGCCACGCTCGATCTGTACTGCGATCGCGTGGCGAGCGCGGTCGGCCGGCTATCGGTGAGAATTTTCGGGATGCATGAAGACGCCGGCCGGCGGCTCGCGCACCATCTCGGGCGGGCGCTGCAACTGACCAACATCCTGCGCGATATCGACGAAGACGCCGAAATCGGCCGCGTCTATCTGCCGCGCGAACTGCTCGCGCGCGAAGGCATTTCGACGAGCGACCCGGCGACCATCGTCGGCGATGCGCGCCTGC
This sequence comes from Caballeronia sp. J97, assembly GCF_905220305.1. Classification (NCBI taxonomy): domain Bacteria; kingdom Pseudomonadati; phylum Pseudomonadota; class Betaproteobacteria; order Burkholderiales; family Burkholderiaceae; genus Caballeronia; species Caballeronia sp. J97. The sequence continues at coordinate 15,185 of NZ_CAJMZL010000053.1, forward strand.
CGCGCGTGTGCGCGGTGCTCGCCGAGCGCGCGAAGGGCCACTATGCCCAGTCCGACGCGATCATGGCCGCGTCGCCGCGCGCTCAGGTGCGCGCGCCGCGCATCATGTCGGCGGCGTATCGCACCGTGCTCGACGCCAATCTCAAACGCGGCTTCGACCTGCCGCGCACGCGTGTGCGCACGCCGCGCTCGCGCCTGCTGTGGATCGTGGCGCGCAATCTGATCTGATGTCCCGGCGGGTCTTCGTCGTCGGAGCGGGAATGGCCGGCCTCGCCGCCGCCGTCGAGGCGCAACGGCGCGGCGCGCGCGTCGTGCTGCACGAGGCGGCGCCTCACGCGGGCGGACGCTGTCGCTCCTTCTTCGATGCCAGGCTCGGCGTTACGCTGGACAACGGCAATTATTTGCTGCTGTCAGGCAATCAATCGACGATGGCCTATCTGCGCGCGATCGGCGCGACCGATACGCTGATCGGCCCGACGCAGCCCGACTTTCCGTTTTTCGATGTCGCGAGCGGCGACGCGTGGACGGTCCGCATGTCGCCGGGACGCTTGCCGCGCTGGATCTTCGACGCCGACGCGCGCGTGCCCGGCACGCAACCCGCCGATTACCTGCCGCTACTACCGCTCTTCTGGGCGAAGCCGGGCCGCACGATCGAGGAATCGGTGCGGCGCAAGGATCGCGTATGGAGCCTGCTCGCGCGCCCGCTTTTGCGCGCGATGCTCAACGCCGATCCGTCCGAGGCGAGCGCGGAACTCGCGGCCGGCCTGTTGCGCGAGACGGTCGCGCAGGGCGGCCAGGCGTGCCGTCCGCTCGTCGCGAGAAGCGGGCTGTCGCATGCCTTCGTCGAGCCCGCGCTGCGGCTCTTGCAGTACGGCGGCGCGGAAATCCGGCTCGGCTCTCGTGTCGCGGGCATCGGCATATCCGGCACGGATTCGACGGAGCGTGTAAGCTCGCTGTCTTTCGAAGACGCGGAGCCGGTTTCGCTGGCACCGGGCGAAGGCGTCGTGCTCGCCGTGCCGCCCGATGCGGCGCGTCGGCTCGTGCCGGGCCTGAGCGCGCCGTACGCATCGCGCGCGGTCGTCACGGTGCATTTCGCCGTCGACGCGCCCGTGGGCTTTCCGCCGCTGACGTGTCTCGTCAACGGCACCGCCGACTGGATTTGCGCGGCCAGCGGACGGCTCTCGGTCACGCTCGCCAGCGCGGGCCGATGGCTCGCGACGCCGCACGAAGAACTCGCGCAGACGGCGTGGCAGGAAACGGCGAGGGCCGCGCGCATGTCCGCCGTACCGACGCCGCCCTGGCAAGTCGTCGTCGAAGAGCACGCGACGTTTGCCGCCGTGCCCGCGCAGGAAGGATTGCGGGCCGCCACGCGCACGCGTTGGCGCAATTTCACGCTCGCGGGCGACTGGACGGCGACCGGCCTGCCCGCGACGATCGAAGGCGCGATCCGCTCTGGCCAGAAGGCTGCGGATGCGCTGTTGAACCCATCGATGGAACGCTGATGAACGATTTATCCCTGTCGGCCGTGGGCGCGCAGGTTTCGGGCGCCTCGCTCGATTCCGCCGTCAACCACGCCACTGACGCGCTGCTCGCGGCGCAACGTCCGGAAGGCTACTGGCTTTACGAACTCGAAGCGGACGCAACCATCCCGGCCGAATACGTGCTGCTCGTCCATTATCTCGGCGAGACTGCCGATGAAAAGCGCGAAGCGAAGATCGGCCGCTATCTGCGCCGCATTCAACGTGAGGACGGCGGCTGGCCGCTCTTCGCCGATGGCGCGATGGACGTTTCCGCGACCGTGAAGGCGTATTTCGCACTGAAGATGATCGGCGATTCGCCCGACGCCCCGCACATGGAGCGCGCCCGCGCCGCGATTCTCGCCGCCGGCGGCGCGGAAAAGGTGAACGTGTTCACGCGCATCCTGCTCGCGCTTTTCGGCGTCGTGTCGTGGCGCGCGGTGCCGGTGATGCCCGTCGAGATCATGCGCCTGCCGATGTGGTTTCCGTTCCATCTGTCGAAGGTGTCGTACTGGGCGCGCACCGTGATCGTGCCGATGCTCGTGCTCAACGCGAAGCGTCCGCGCGCCCGCAATCCGCGTGGCGTGCGCATTGACGAAGTGTTCACGAATCCGCCGGTCAACACCGGCATGCCGTCGCGCTCCGGGCATCAGAGCCGTGGATGGTTCGCGTTCTTCCGTGTGGTCGATTCGATTCTGCGCGTCGCCGATCCGCTTCTCCCCGCGGCCGGCCGCGAGCGCGCGATCGATGAAGCGGTGCGCTTCGTCGACGAGCGTTTGAACGGCGAGGACGGCCTCGGCGCGATTTTCCCGGCGATGGCCAACTCGGTCATGATGTACGACGTGCTCGGGTATCCGCCCGAGCATCCGAACCGCGCGATCGCGCGCAAGTCGCTCGACAAGCTGCTCGTCATCGACGAAGCCGAGGACGGCGAAGCGTATTGCCAGCCGTGTCTGTCGCCGGTGTGGGATACGTCGCTCGCGGCGCACGCGCTGCTCGAAACCGGCATGCCGAAGGCGCGCTCGGCGGTGGCGCGCGGCCTCGACTGGCTGGTTCCGCTGCAGATTCTCGACGTGCGCGGCGACTGGATCTCGCGCCGTCCGAACGTGCGGCCGGGCGGCTGGGCGTTCCAGTTCGCGAACCCGCACTATCCCGATGTCGACGACACCGCCGTCGTCGCGATGGCGATGGAGCGCGCCGATCGCGAGAACGGCACGGCGCTGTACGGCGAGTCGATCGCGCGGGCGCGCGAGTGGGTCGTCGGCATGCAGAGCAGCGACGGCGGCTGGGGCGCATTCGAGCCGGAAAACACGCAGTACTACCTGAACAACATTCCGTTCTCGGACCACGGCGCGCTGCTCGATCCGCCCACGGTGGATGTCTCGGCCCGTTGTCTGTCGATGCTCGCGCAGCTCGGCGAGACGTCGCTCAACAGCGAGCCCGCGCGACGCGCGTTTGAGTACATCGTGAGGGATCAGGAGCGCGATGGAAGCTGGTACGGGCGCTGGGGCATGAATTACATCTACGGCACGTGGTCGGCGATGTCCGCGCTGAACGCGGCCGGCGTCGCGCCGACGGATCCGCGCATGAAGCGCGCGGCGGACTGGCTCATCGGCATTCAGAACGACGACGGCGGCTGGGGCGAGGACGGCGCGAGCTACAAGCTCGACTATCGCGGCTACGAAGCGGCGCCGAGCACCGCGTCGCAGACGGCGTGGGCGCTGCTCGGATTGATGGCCGCGGGCCTCGTCGAACATCCGGCGGTCGCGCGCGGCGTCGCCTATCTGATCCGCACGCAAAAGGCGCACGGCCTGTGGGACGAAACGCGCTTCACCGCGACAGGGTTCCCGCGCGTGTTCTATCTGCGCTATCACGGCTATCGCAAGTTCTTCCCGCTGTGGGCGCTCGCGCGCTATCGCAATCTGACGCGCGACGGACTCACGCGCGTGACGGCGGCGATGTGAACGCGCCCGTCGTCGCCGTGACCGGCATGGCGTTCGAAGCGAAGATCGCGCGCGGGCGCGGCGTCGATGTCGTGTTCGCGGCGCGCGCCGACTGGCTGGAGCGCGCGCTGTCCGATGCGATCGCGCGCGGTTGCTCGGGCATCATCAGCTTCGGCACCGCGGGCGGACTCGCGCCGGATCTCAGGCCGGGCGCGCTGATCGTCGCCGAGAGCGTGTGCGGTCCTTTCGGCGAACTGCACACCGACGCGGCGTGGTCCGCGCGCATCGTCGATGCGTTCGCGGGCACGCCCGTCGAGCGCGTCACGCGGCGCGGCAAGATGGCGGGCGTCACGGCGCCCGTCGCGAACGAGGCGGAAAAGCGCTCGCTGCACGCATCGACGGGCGCACTCGCCGTCGACATGGAATCGCATATCGCCGGGGCGATGGCGATGGCGCGCGGGTTGCCGTTCGCCGTGTGCCGCGCCGTGGTCGATCCGGCATGGCGGACCTTGCCGCCGGCCGCGACGGCCGGCCTGCGCGACGACGGCACGACGGCCATCGGTCCGATTCTGCGCGAGTTGCTGCGCGAGCCGGCGCAGTTGGGCGCGCTTCTGCGCCTCGCGTCCGATGCCCGCGATGCCCGCGCGACGCTCGTGCAGGCGCGGCGTGCGCTGGGGTCGGCGCGGGCGCTGGCGTTCGGCTGAGCAGTCTCACCCTTGCTTTATGCGGGTTAACCCCTATCTCGGTATAATCAGGGAAAACCCTAATCGAGCGCGCGTCCCGGTTTCTTCCCGGCGTCGCGCGCAGCAAGGAAAGTGAGGTACCGCAAATGAATTTTCACACCCGTAAATGGGTCAAGCCCGAAGACCTGAATCCGAACGGCACTTTTCCAGACTGACATATCAATTCGTCAACCGGAGAGATCGGTTTTGGGGTCTGTTACATTTTGTAACAGACCATACCGCGGCAATCGAAGTTACAAAACTTTCTATATGCTTTCGATTGTTGGGGCAGCGTCTAGGCGAGACACCGTCCATGGCTTGGGAAAATGCTGGCGCAGGCCGCAGGTAGTCGGCACCCAAGTATTTGCTAAACCGTCCCAGCGCCGCAAAGCAGCGCAAACAGCGATTGTCATCCCTTCGCCTCGGTGCATTCCCTCACCGATGGTCCGCTTGGAGCGGCGGAATCAGCCCCTGGCGTGACGCCGTTTTAGGAAGAAGACCGTTTTTGTGGACCACGGTGGACCGGCAACGGTTGTTCAGTGGGCACGGCTAGGAGATCTACTTCTTCGACGCCTAGCGCTGCTGCTACGACGATTAGCGTATCGAGTCCCAAGTTCGCAGCGCCGCGCTCTAGCTGACTTATATGAGTGCGATGAATGCCAGCGCGAGCAGCTAAAGCTTCCTGCGAAATGCCGAGCTTACCGCGAAGGACTTTCATGTTGATGGAGATTCGCGAGCGGAGTTCTTCGCGTCGTTGTTGGATGTTCGCTGCCATATAAGGCAGGAGCATCGATCAGCGAAGATCAAAAATCTACAGCGCATAATTCTACATAGTTTACTATTCAAAACCCTTCATCTAAACTGAACAAAGATTGGCGCCCTTACGACCGTTGGAAGATTGTTGTCGGACCTAAGCGAAGCTTTTTGACTGCATCACGCTGAATTGCACACACGGGTTCGAAGCCAACAGCGGAGATCGTACGACGCAGGATTTCATGTCACAAAACGTAATGGAAAGGGCAATCGACGTGCGCGGCTCAAAAGAAGCTGCTGAGCATTGGCTCGTTGCGCCTGGCATTGCGTCGGACCATCGGCCTTTCGACTCGCTTTGCGACCCGGAGGGTGTCGAATCTGTCAATGACCCGTTCGCATGGACTATTGCGTTTACACGTGATCAGGCGCGACGAGTCTGATGGACGCGCGCCGATTGCGTGCGTGTCTGCATCGGCGTACCGGCCGACCGCCAACCCCAAGCTTGATTGGGTCGGAAAAGATTTGGAGGCGCGTATGAGCAGTAAGGGATCGAGCTGTGAGAAGTCAGGTGAGTTACTGCGTGTCGCGCGTGTCTTGGCTCGCGCTGCCGAGACCTTTGAAGATTTTGATCTTGGACTTGCGTGGCTTAACTCGCCGGTCGCTGCCCTTAAAGGCGCCACGCCGATGAGTTTGCTTGACAAGGAGTTAGGCGTCGAGTCTGTGATGGATATGCTCGGACGGATTGAGCACGGTGTGTTTTCCTGATGCCTTCGGCGCGAGCGCGGAGAATTCCATGAGCACGAAAGCAACACTCGCCTACCACCCAGCCGAAAGCGACGAACCGGCTTGGCACCTGTACGAGGAAGTCTTTGAGTCGGGTGTCGTATATCTCGAGATTCGAGGGATCGATGTTGAATTGGTAACGCGTGAGGCTCGCTCAAGTGGGTGCGGCGGTGTTGACCTTGTTTTGCGCCTGCCCATCAAGACAGCAGCTCAACTGGGGCTGCCGTCGGTCGCAGAGCCGGACCGGTGGAAGTGTGCCTCCGACCCGGACAAAGATGAGAACCTCCGGCGGGGCCTCGAGAGGTTCGGTCGCTTGCGTGCTTCCTTCACACGCGGCGATGACCCTAGGAAGCCAGGGACGGACGAGTCATGATGGCGCGCACTTTAGTCCGCACCGCCATCGCCGCTGCCGTGGCGCTGTGGCTTACGCGGATGATCTGCTTGAAGTCGATACGTCGGAAGGCAACTACCGCTGGGCGTGTGCTCTATGATGCGCTCACCATGGGAGTAAATTCGCCGCTCACGTCCCCTCCTAATGCTTCCTGCTTCGGTGCCGTTCGTGCAGCCGTCAAGGCCGCCAATGGGGCACACGCAAAAGGACTGATCCCCGCTCCAGGAGTAAGCAACAGGAGAGCAAAAACGCGGTCGATCGTCGAGCTGGCTGGCTCGGTGAAGTCGCCGATCTCTGGTGTGTCCATCGAAGACATGAACCCTTGGCGCGAGGGTCCGTCCTTGGCGTGGCTCATGCGCCGTGCAAAGAATGTCCAGGAGGACGGGGCATATGCCGCGGCTTGGATGTCGATCCCACATCGCGAGCTAGACGGGAAGACGCCCATTGATGCGGCAATCACAAAAGCTGGCGCCGAGCAAGTCGAAGCTATCTTGTGGCGTCTCATTCATGGGATGCCGACATGAGCGAAGCCGATATTGCGAAACGCCGATTCGTGGCAGGGCTGATTGATCAAGTGCAGGCGATCGTCGAGGAGTCTGGCGATCCGACAAATTTCGATGCCGGCAAATGGGTTCGGCGCTGGATCAAGAAGCCACTACCGGCGTTAGGCGGTCTGCGGCCGGCTGACTTCATGAACACGTCAGAAGGACGCCACCTGATTTCCACATTTCTAAGTATGGCCGAAAGCGGCGCTTACGCCTGAAGGCTTGCCGGGAACCACTGCGATCGTTTTGAATGACCGGACCGATGTCCATATCAGCCTATAGGGAGAAAGCAAGTGAGTCCCGAACTGGACGCAAAGCTGCGCGCAGACTACCCGCTGATCTTCGCAGTCGAGCCGACAGCAGATCCCGACGATCCGGCGATGCCTGCAGTGCAGTCGCCGTTCGCGCACCGGGGTTTCGAATGCGGAGACGGATGGTATGACCTCGTCGACGCGCTATGCCTGCAGTTGCAGTTCGCGACGAAGAACGGAGCGCCGCAAGTCGTTGCTAGTCAGGTGAAGGAGAAATTCGGGAGGCTTCGCTTCTACACGTGCGGACAGAATGACGAACAGGAAGGCATGATCGAACTCGCCGAAGCGATGAGTGCTCGCCTTTGTGAAGTGTGCGGGAACCGAGGGCGTATTGTCGAGAACCGGTGGCTCCGGACGCGCTGTCCCACGCACGCACTAAATTGAAGCGGCGCGAAAAAGGGATGGTCCGATCGTAATCCAACAGCGCAAACGAACATGACCTCAAGTGACTTCAATCCGCTTGACCCGCTGACGGCCCATGCGGATAGGCTTTACTCTGACTTGGAAGACACTGGCCGTCGAGCAATGGAAGCGCTGCGAAGGATCGATCCAGTCGTGATCGAGGAACTTGTGGCGACGTTCGAGTCGGAAGACCGAGCGGCGCGCTGGCTCACCAGCCGGACCATCGGTTTTGGCGGACGCAGTGCATTGGATTTGCTTTCGCAGGGAGATCGGGAGGAGGTGATGCATGTATTGCATCACCTTCGCTATGGGTTCTGTGCATAAAGGAAGTGCCGCTAAAGCTCGACAAGTCAGATACGCGACGGACATTAGGTCGACGCTTGTCCGGTGAACAAAGCTTTCCGCTTCGCCAAGTGGCGCTGGAAAGTTGACCGTTTCGCATCGGTGGCGGGTGGAAGGACGCGACGTGGCGCCGTACCGGCGATTAGCCTGCCTGCGCGTTGCAATTCAGTGATGCTTGCTCGACAACGGGAGAGCGCTGAGAGCCATGATCATAATCGACCACCTCTACATTATGGCTAACGAGTCCATGCCGGGCATCTATAAGATCGGCTGTAGTGGTAACCCTGCCAAACGGGCTTTTGAACTTAGCAACTCAGCGGGCGTGCCAACACCATTCTATGTTGTTGGCACGTTCTATCACCCTTCGGCCCAGGCCTACGAGCGCGATGTGCATAAGGAGCTTCATGTGCATCGCGTCTCCAAGCAGCGGGAGTTCTTCTGTGGGCTAGGTCTTGATCAAATGCTGGCAAGGATCCTGAAGGTCGGGAATCTTCACTACGAGAACTACAAGTTCTGTCTCGAGCGCATCGATGCTATATGGACGGACCCGGTAGGTGGTCCGCGCATTCGTCAACATTTGAAGCAACTCGGAGTCAGCAATCCCGAGACACACAACGACGCCCATTTCGATGCCCTTGTAAAAGTCCTCAATCACATCATTTGTGGCGAAGACATGTTTAAAGAAGGTATGGGGCAGGAAGCTCTGAAAAGCTAACCGAGGGAGCAAACTTTGTCCACGGCGATTAACAGGCTGCGCCAAGCAGTCTTTTTGGCCACTCCAAAAGGAAAGCAAATGCGACGCCCTGCACGGTGGACGAACGACAGCACTTCGCCTGAGGAGGCGCAAATCGAATATGCCATTCGTCAAGCGGTCGTCGCCGCGATCCTTTTCGACCCAATAGGCGTTGAAGCCATTCTTGAGCTTTCCGACGCAGAGATTGGCCGACTTTTAAAAGACAAGCTACGCAAAATGGCCGGCGTTGCCACGGTGTACAACCTCGACCTTCCGGCGATTCGTGAGGAGGAAGAGAATCTCCGCAGGCGCATAAAGCGAGCCTCGATGCGTCGAACGTCGGCACCTGAGGCTTCGACCAAGAGCGTGATTGCGAACTCCGAGCGCTACTTGCTTGTTCGACAGGGAAAGGTGCTCCGAAGAGATGACTTTTGCAAGGCTGCCGCTATGACTGAGAAGAAACTTAGCAAGAATGTCGCTTCGGGCCGAATCTTCAGCGTTGACTTGGGACAGGAACCGTACTACCCGGCTTTCTTCCTTCCCTCCGTGATTCACCGCAATGACTTCGCGAAGGTCATCCGTCGCTTGGGTGAGACACCCGGTTGGGAAAAGTGGGACTTTTTCACGACCCCGATCGAGTCTGAAGGTGGCGCCACTCCGCTTCAACTTCTCACGATCAAGAAGGTTAAGAAGGTGTTGACCGTTGCCGCAGACTTTGCTGAGCGCTGAGCGAAGCAACTATCGTACGCGTTTCATTTGCAAGCGGGGGGCAACTATGCACTGGTCGCAATTGGATTGGGGGCACTTGATATGTTCTTCTCTGCCTCTGCTGTACATTCCAACCGGCGCGGCCGGGCTTGGCTTCGCGATTGGCCGCCTTATACGCGGTCGGCCATACATCGGCAGACAGGTCGGCGAGCCTCGTCGGTGACATGTGCCGGTTCGGTGCCTAAAGGAATTGTGACGGTCATTCTGTTTTTGGCCGAGCGGTCCAAGGGTATCGAAGTCGAAAAAGGTAGGTCCCGGGAAGATCTTATCGGCGAAGGAGTTTTCGATGAAGGTTCGTGAGCTGCTAGAACGCCTATCGGAAGCAGACCCAGAGAGCGTGGTCTTATTTCTCGAGGCTTGGTCATGGGTCGACGAAGCGGATGAAATTTCGACGGTCACCGTTCCGGCGGAGGCTTGGACGTTCGAGGAAAGTAGCGAATCGGGGCATGAGTACTCGGTCTTCTACCCGGACAATGACCGCGATATTGAAGATCGCTCGAGGCAGTACGTCCGTCGGCGACAGGTGCGCGTTGTTATCTTGTCGAACGGTACGACCAACCTGGAGCGCGAAAGCCGGCCGTTGGGTAGATAGCGACATGAAGCAACGGACATAGGAAGCAACATGACGACGCCATACGAGCGAGCTCTCGCAGTGAAGGAGGCTCGCGAACTCTTGACGGAAATGTCGACAGGACGACTTGAGCTCAAAGCTTCATTGCAGCGAGCCGTTGCAATCCTGAGGAATTACCCAGGGGACTTGGACATGTCCATTGCTGGACTTTCGGATTTGGACTCGGGGCTGGAAATGGCGCAATTGATCGCGTGATGATGTTGCTCATCCACATTGATTTCGGGGTGGATCCATGATGAGAATCGAATATGACGAAGACGAAGACATCCTGCACATCACGTTTTCGAACGCGCCCATCGTCCGCGACGTGTCTCAGAATTGGAACGTCAATTTGGGATTTTCAGAGACGGGCCTGGCGGAAATCACTATCCTCGACGCGAAGGCCAATAATTACTGGCCTATCGAGGATGTGGAGCACCGCATGATTCAGGAAGGTTTGGACCACGTGACTGCCGGACGTCTGGTACCGATGTCGAAGGCCCGCGGATGGGCCGATAGCATCGGAACGGACCACGAGTTAGCGATCCCGGGGTATTCTCCCGGAGCCTCCGCTGCGCGCCCTGGGGAGAACCCATGAGCACAAAGACTACTCTCCCATGTCACACCGCCGAAAGCGATGAACCGGCCTGCCACCTAGACGAAGAGTTCGGCGAGTCGGGCGCGGCGTACTTGGATATAGATGATATCGGCATTAAGTTGCTCGCGCCTGAGCCCTGCTCGCGTGCAGCGGTAGATTCCGGTCTGGCTCGAGCCGTGTTGGAGATCCGTGCCGAAATTTGGCGGAAGGAGAACGGGGAAGCGATCGAATGCTACAACGCCTACGTGGAGCAAGACGGCCTCCCGCTCGATGGATTCCAAACCGATGCTTAGGCCCATGGTAAATCGGCACCAGTCTTCATCTTCCCGCGGCGCTCGTCAGATCGACGCCGCCGAGGGCCAAGCAGTATACCCCGAGGCCAATTACAGCAAGGCGCTCGACAGCCGACAAGTGGGACGGCGCCGTAACTCAGACGAAGGCAGAAACGTATGCCTAGGCGTCGACGCGCTTCGTCGGCTTCGCGGGTCCGACGCCCAATACGATGTTCCCGCGGAGCCGGTCCCGGGTCGGAGGAGCAATGATCCGCGCATGTTGGTCCGCAGAGCCATCACCATCAAGAAACCTGAGATGACAATTCCGAGAGAGGACGACGTCTTTATCGACACGCTGTGCGCAACGTTGCGCGATTTGATCGACGGACTGCACACCGGCCATGCGAAGGCGCTTCTAGACCGGGAATCGAGCGAGTTGAGACATTACGACGCCATCCGGGCGAGCGCTCGCAGCGAGGCAGTGTTGCAACGGCAATCCAATGTAGGCGTTCGATTTAAACGTACGGATATCGAAGGCATAGGCTATCCCGAATAGAAATGGCGCGTATGCCTCCATAGTCATTGATGACGACATGAGCCAGTCCAACGCAGGCGGTGCGGAGGTACCGATGATCGACGTTCCCGACGACTTCCCACGCGCTAAGCCCGGCGTCGTAGCCGGTGCTCAACCAAAGGTCTGCGTAGTGCTATGCAAAGACGGAAAGTATCGAGAAAGTTCCTCCGACGAAGTGAGAGCCGAACGCTACCAATTCTGCGAGGATCTCGCCGAGCAGCTCGGCCCCATCGCGCTGAAGGACGCCGAGCACCATCCGCACCAAGCAGTGCTTGAGCGCGTCACAGTGGCTGTGCAGGACAAGGCCTGGACGACGCGGCCGGAGACGACGTGGCTGATCCAACGACTACGACAGTTGTTGGGATGGTGACAAGTATCTGTCGCATTGAGTGTTGCGAGGGTATGTACGTGAACGAACGCCGGCGCGGTCGGGCAACGGGCTTAAGAAGACGCAAGATTGTTGATCTTCGCCTTGTCGGCCGCGCCTTTGATGGGCGGATGTTTGGGTTGAATGTCCTATCGCTTTTAACTGACCGCGCTATGGATGTTGTGAAGGCAGAGCGCAGAGTTTGAATTCCGGGAGCCGGGAGCTAATGCGATGAGCCGCTACACGTTTGCTGACTTATTGACGTCCGCCAGCGATCCGGGAACCTCGCGGCTCTCCGCCATCAATATGGCCAACGTCCTCGGGATTCAGCAGCAGGAGCTGGCGACAATTGCTGGCGTCCATCGAAACACGCTTCGTACGCATCCGGATTCGCCGAGATTGCAGGCCGCCCTAAGCGATATTGTGTGCGTCGTGTCGGCTGCTGTCCGTGTGGAACCGGACTTCGAACGCGCGCTGTTTCTCCTCAAGCACCAACCGATCGCGGTATTCCGCCATAAGACCATCCTTCAGTTAATTCAGGAGGGCCGGGCAACTGATGCGGTCGACTACCTCGACTCTATCAGCGGCGGTTTCGTCGGATGACACCGTGCTATCTGCTGAAGGGGACTAACCTCTTCGCGCTGAATCTGCATCTTGCGAGGAAACTCAGACATGACGAACACCACTCAAGAGGAGGTCTTCATCGGAACGCTGGGCGCACGTACGCTCCGTCTGGTAGACGGCATGCATGCCGGCAATGTCAAGGCGGTTTGGGAGAAGGATGGCACTCTGGGGGCGGTCGTGCTCGATGTTAAAACTTATCAGCAGTTCGTCCATCCGCGGGCCGACAACCCGAGCCCGTTCTCGGTGGACGACGTCATTCAAGCGCTCGACTCCATGCGGGATCGCATCATCTCCGAGGAAGAAAGCCGGCGCCAGGATCGTCAACTCCTTGACAGTGCGGCGCTGGGCGGCGGAGGCGCAAGGAAAGACATGAACACAGTGCACAATATTTCAACGAGTGGCGCGGCGCGTGGCCTTAGTGCGGCCGGACTATCTCGGCGCCAAGGGAGGTCGACGTGACGAAGTTGAAAAAGCCCCAGTCGCCCAATCTCTTCCTCACTGTGCGATTACCGCGTGGCGTGAGCCCGGCTTTAGCAGCCTCACTGCAATCCGGCATTGAGCAGACGATGAACGCTCTGGGCTCGGACCTCAATGCGAGCTTGCTTGGACGAGCGGACGACCTTGCAAAATTGATTAACGCGTTGACGCAGCCAGATGCGGGGCTAATCGAGGAGCGCGTGCTGCGTCGAAAGACGATGCAGGTAGTGTTTGAACATGGACACTGGCTTACCTCCGAGGAAATTAATCGGTTGCAAGCATCACCGCCACGAAACAAATCGTTTCCGGCTAGTGACTGGAAGCGGCGGGGCCGCGTTTTCGCGGTGCACTTCGATGGGAGGGCATATTTCGCGCGTTATCAGTTCGATGACGCGTGCCGGCCTCTACCCATCATCAAGGAGATTCTGCAGGAGATCGGTGAGGTCGCTGATACGTGGAGAACTGCCGCATGGTTTCACTATCCCAGCGGGTGGATTACCGACCTTGTCGAGTGCACCAAACCGATTGCCCCGAAGGATGCGCTGAATCGCCGCGATGAGGTGTTGCTGGCTGCGCGCCGTACGCGTGAGACCTACGAGGCCTGACTTTCCGGTATCGGTCGTCGCTTGCGACGATCTCAAGATGGTAAGGGAAGTTCCCGGTTCTCGTACAGTCTCCTAAACGGGTACAAATGTCGACGCGGTCATCGCTCTGACTCCAAGACGCTGTGATATGTTCACTCTACCCACGATTTCGGCAGGGCGCGATCTACAAAACGGCCGAATCGTCGCGGACCGAGACTTCCATGGCTAAAACAGAACGCCCTGTGTGGGTGTGGCTGCCTGGCGAAGTCATGCCTGTGCAATGCGGCACATTCCGATGGGAGCCGCGACATGGCGAGTTTGCGTACAGCGCGAATTACAAAATGCGCCCAAACGCGTTGCCGGTCGACCCCGTGAATCTACCCTTCTCGCGAGCGCTCAAACCGACACACACGAACAATTCAAATGGGCTATTCGGCGTTCTGCGAGACGCGGCGCCAGAGGGTTTCGGGCTTGACCTCCTCCTCGCGAATCAAAAGAAAGAAGCGCTCGATGAAGTCGAGCGCATGGACTTGGCTCCCGGCGATGGTGTAGGAGCTATCGAAGTGTGCTTATCCGACCAGCTTCAGCGGAAGAGTCGGTTCGTGCCTCCAACTGTCGAGAGGCTGAAGGTCGCGCTTGAGACTGCCGACGCAGAATACTCGGCGCAGCACGTCGTGCAAAAGCTAACGGGCACGGAGGGCACCACCAATCTCGGGGGCGAGAAGGCGAAGTTGACGGTGTGCGTGGAGGCGAATAACGCGACCGAGTGGTGGATCGCCAAGCTGCCGGAGCGCGGTGGGGCACCGTCCTCGCCGTCACGTGAGTTCGTGGCGATGACGCTCGCCAAGAAGTGCGGGCTCGAAGCGGCGGATGTTCGATATGAGCGAATGGGGCCGCACGAGGTCGTACTGATTAAGCGCTTCGATCGCAGGGTTGACATGGGTGAAGTTGAGCGTTCGTTTTTCGCCAGCGCGGCAACGGTGCTACAGCTGCGCAGCGATCGCGCACCCGAGGATCCGCATCGCTCGTATGTCAAGCTCGCGAATGAGCTGCGGCGATGGTGCGGCGAAACGAGCGCGGATCTTGCAAGACAGCAGCGCGAACTGTGGCGTCGGATGACTTTCAATGCCCTGGTCGGCAACCACGACGACCACCCGCGTAACCACGGTCTGCTGCATAGGAATGGGTCATGGACGTTATCGCCCGCGTACGATGTCGTCGCGTATCCGCGGAAGCGAGGCGTGCAGGCAATGGCCGTGAACCGGCAGGGCACGCGCATTGCAACGCCTGAAACGTTGATTATGGATGCAGCATCGTTTTCCTACACGAGTTTGGAGGCGTGGGAAGCGTTGCAGGTCATGGCCCACACGGTTCATTCGACGTGGCGCGAGCTTTTTGTCGAAGAGTGTGCGATGTCGGAAGAGAGTCTTGAAGGTCAGCGGCCCGCATTCGAGCTGGCAGAGCAGATCGCGAAGGGAGTGAAGGGCGTAGACTTGGCAAAGATTGAGGACCGGCGTGGGCATGCCGGAGCACGACAACGAACCTCTTCCTCCAGCGAATAGCGGATCTCTCCACTGTCTGATCCTGAGCTGATACGCCAATGCGCGCGGCTGTAGACTGCTACACATCGCGGGCAACCTGCAAGTTCTTCGCCGGCGGTCGCCCGATCACTCACCTCCGAAATGGGCCATGAGTTGCCGCTCGTCCGCGGCCTGAACCTGCCGTCCGAACGGCTCGTCGCCACTCAAAGCTGCCGGATGGCGAAGGCGAACGGCCTTCGCCGACGTTGAGGCCAGTCGTGCTTAACGTCTGCACCCCGTCGGATTGCTGACGTTGCCGGCGTCGTGCGTGGAACTGCAACTGTCTGCGTCAGCGAATTAATGCTCACGACCCCTGCCGGTCGAGCCGCTTAGACCCAAGGGCAAGTTCAGGAACGGCCAATCCGCCTTTTCAGTCGAGGGAAGCCT
>NZ_CAJMZL010000054.1:0-30228 GCF_905220305.1 Caballeronia sp. J97
AAAGGCAGGCTGGAGCGAAGCGCGCATCAGGAAAGTGATGGGCGAGAACTGGATGCGCTTCTTCGGCGAAGTGTGGAACGTCTGATCCGGACGAATTGCGCGCGCTGTGCGAAGGTTGCTGAACCTCGGTGTTACAGTAACTTTTCGCCAGACGCGCCCCTTCTTTCGACATGACCGACCCGACGCCCGCGCTCGACTACGAGGACTTGTTCAGGCATCTGCCCGTGGCGGTCATCGTCGCGAGAGAACGGATCATGATGGACTGCAACACGCGAGCCCTGGAGCTCTTCAGGGCGACGCGCAGCGACATCGTCGATCAATCGTTTTCGAAGCTCTATCCCGAACGAAAGGACTTCGCCACCACCGGGCGCCGTCTCGCCCCTTTGCTCGCCAGGCACGCCGTCTTCAGCGACGACCGCATCATGCGGCGCATCGACGGAAGCCACTTCTGGGTCACGGTTTGCGGCTTCGGCTATAACCCGAAGCGGCCTTTCGAGCTCGCGATCTGGACGTTCACGGATATGTCGCAGAGCACTAAACAATCGGACAACGGCGGCATGCTGACCGAACGCGAACGCGACGTTGCGGCCCTGCTCGTTCATGGCATGACGAGCAAGGAGATCGGCAAGGAATTGAATATCAGCCCGCGCACGGTCGATATCCATCGGGCGAGCCTGCTGCGCAAGTACGGCGCAAGAGCCACACAGGAACTGATCGCGCGTCTGTTGGCCTGAACCTGTTTTCCCGCGTCTGTGCACGTGCGAAACGCAGTGCGGCATGGCCTACTCGAACGGCCATTTCTTGGCCCTTCTGGCTATGTCATCGCGCCGCTATCGTACGTGTCATGCAACGCGGAGAACACGCATGGACACCCCGGTCACCTTCCGGCATCTCGACACACCCGACGACTGGACGCGCGCCTTCGATGTCATGAAGGAGTTGCGCCCACATCTTATCGACGCAAACGCCTTCTGCACGCAAATGCGGCGTCAGCGCGAGGAAAGCTATCGCCTGCTCGCCGCATGCGATGGCGGCGGCGACGGCAACGGCGACGGCGACGACGCGATACTCGGCCTCGCTGGCTATCGCACGCAAACGAACACGTTGTATGGCCGCTTCGTCTATGTCGACGATCTCGTCGTCACGGCGCGTTTGCAGCGTGGCGGTATCGGCGCGCAATTGCTCGACCGGGTTCGCGAGATCGCGCGTCATTCACGCTGCGCGCATTTCGTGCTCGATACCGGCCTGCACATGGCGCTCGCGCAGCGCTTCTACTATCGCAACGGCCTGCTCGCGAAGGGCATGCATTTCGTCGAACCGCTCGGCGGCAACCGCACGGAGGCCGCGCGATGAAGGTGCTCTTCGTGAATGCAAGTCCGCACGGCGAAGCGAGTCATGGCTGCCGGCTCGCGCGGGAGATGATCGAGACGCTGCGCAAGGCCGCGCGCGTGGAAGTCGTCGAGCGCGATCTCACGGCAAAGCCGCTGCCGCCGCTTACGCGGGACTATGCGCGCGCGATCACGTCGCGCGATGCGGATGCGAGCCGCTTCGACGTCTCCGAGCAATTGATCCGCGAAATCGAAACGACGGATGTCCTCATCGTCAACACGCCGATGCATAACTTCACCGTGCCCGCCGCGCTGAAATTGTGGATCGACTATGTGCTGCGCATTCATCGCACCTTCGCGGCGACGCCCGAAGGCAAGATCGGCCTGATGCGCGACCGGCCCGCGTTCGTGATCGTCGGATCGGGCGGCTTTCATCGCGGCGAGCACGCGGGTCAGCAAGATTTCCTCACGCCGTATCTGCGTTATGCGCTCGGCTCCATCGGCCTGCAAAGCCTGCACTTTCTGCTGTTGCAAGGGCTCGTGCGCGGCGATGAAGCCGTCTCCGAAGCACTGCGATGCGCGCGTGACGAACTGGCGCGACATGCGCTCTTCGCCTCGGATGACGCCATCGCGCTCTAACCGTCGTAAGCCCGTCGAAGCATGCGCGCAAGACGCGCGGCTTCGGCGGCATCGGCGACATTGGCAAAGCCGACGACGATCCCGCGCAACGTATGCTTCGTGCGCCCGCTCAGATACCACGCCGATAGCGCGAGCACCGCGAGTCCCGCTTCACGCGCGCGCGAGGCGATCGCCATGTCGTCGACGAGCCCATCGCGCCGCTTCGGGAAGATCGCGACGAGATGCATGCCGCCGGTCGGCAGCTCGATGCTCACTCTGTCGCCGAACGCCTTCAGAAGCTCGTTTGCGAGCAGCACGCGCCGCTCGGCATACAGCGCGCGCATGCGCTTCAGATGCCGCGCGAAATGCCCTTGCGCGATGAAGTCCGCCACCGCCGCCTGATACAGATACGGCGAGCCGGCGTTCATGCTCTTCGTGAGTTGCCCGAAGCGCGCGACGGCCCGCTCCGGCGCCACGACATACGAGAGCCGCAGCCCCGGAAACAGCACCTTGCTGAAGGTGCCGCAGTAGATCACGCGATCGTCGCGATCGAGGCTCTTCAATGCGGGCAGCGGGCGGCCCACGTAGCGAAACTCGCTGTCGTAATCGTCCTCGACGATCCAGCTCCCCGCGCGGCTCGCCCAGTCGAGCAGCTTCATGCGCCGCGCGAGCGACAGCGTGACGCCGAGCGGACTCTGATGCGATGGCGTGACGAACGCGAGGCGCGCACCGGCGTCGAGCGCGATGCCGGCATCGACATCGAGACCTTCGTGATCGATCGGCACCGGCACGAGCCGCACGCCCGCTTCGACCAGAAAATTTCGCGCGAGCAGATAGCCCGGCTCTTCGAACCACGCGCGGTCCTCGGGTCTCGCGAGACTGCGCAGGATCAGTTCGAGCGTCGCGCGATAACCGTTCGTCACGAACACCTGCTCCGGCACGCACTCCACGCCGCGCGACAAGCCGAGATAAGTGGCGATGCGCTCGCGCAACGGGCGATAGCCGGATGGATCGGGATAGGTGAGCGTCGCGAGATCGCCGCTCCTCGCGCGATGCGCGACGAGCCGGCTCCAGACCTTGCGCGGAAACGCATCGAGCGCCGGCAAGCCAGGGCGCAGGGGCTTGGCATCGTGGCCGATGTCCGCGGCGGCTTCGACGCGTTCGGTACGCGGCGCGTCCGCCCGCTCGCGAGGCCGGCGCGCCGCGGACAACGTGACCGCGCCCGGCAGCGACGACGACACGAACGTGCCCGCCGCGCCGCGCATCTGCAGATAACCCTCATCGACGAGAATGTTATAGGCCATTTCGACCGTGCCGCGCGCAGTATTCAGTTGCGTCGCGAGTCCGCGCAACGCGGGCACGCGATCCCCCGGCTTCAGATGACCCGCCGCGATGGCGGCCTTGAAGCGCTCGCAAATCTGCAGATAGATCGGCGACGCTTCGCGTCTATCGATCGCTATAGTCAGCGTGTGTTCGGCGGTTGGCATGGCGCGGTTCATGGACTAGTTCAATCGACGATTCTTGTCCCTTTCTGCTAAGCCATGATTCTTACACAATGACCTTACTTTCACTTGATCCAGAGGTACATCATGAAGATCGTCGTCATTGGCGGTTCGGGTTTGATCGGCGCGAAAACGGTTGCGATTCTGCGTGCGAAGGGTCATGAGGCCGTCGCCGCGTCGCCGCGCAGCGGCGTGGATTCGGTGACCGGCGCGGGATTGAATGAAGCGCTTCGCGGCGCGCAAGTCGTCATCGACGTGGCGAACGCGCCTTCATGGGCGCCGGACGACGTGATGGCGTTCTTCCGCGCATCGACCACGAATCTCGTGAAGGCCGAAGCCGCGGCGGGCGTGCAGCATCATGTCGCGCTGTCGGTGGTCGGCACGGACCGCATGCCGGACAACGGCTATTTCCGCGCGAAGCTCGCACAGGAAACGCTGATCGCGCAATCGGGCGTGCCGTATTCCATCGTTCGCGCGACGCAGTTCATGGAGTTCCTCGGCGGCATTGCCGATGCGGGCATGCAGGACGGTAAAGTACATCTGTCGACGGGGCAGTTCCAGCCGATCGCGGCGGACGACGTCGCGGCCATCGTCGCCGATGTCGCGCTCGCCGCGCCGTTGAACGGCATCGTCGATATCGCGGGTCCGGAGCGCGCGCCGCTGCACCGGATCGTCGGTGAGTATCTGAAGGCGCAGGGCGATGCGCGCGAGATCGTCGTCGATCCGAAGGCGACATACTTCGGCGGCACCATCGAAGAAAACTCGCTCGTGCCGCTGGACGACGCGCGTCGCGGCAGCATCGCGCTCGACGACTGGATGAAGCGCGCGCGATCGTGACGCATGCGCGCCGGCCCGCCTCGCCAGCGGACACGTCCGCGACTTCGCTCAGAACACGTGCATCATCCCGACGTACGCGCCCGTCTGCGACTCGCCCGCCATCGGGCTCGTGCCGGGCTGCGCATCGCGCGGCGTCGCGAAGACCGAGAACGTGCCGTTCGCGCTGTTGCGCACGTAAGCCACGGTGCCGTACAGAAAGGTGCGCTTGCTGAAGTTGTAGGTCGTGCCGAGCGCATAGAGCATCGCGTGGCCCGCGGGATCGTGCGCGGCATCGCCTGCGCCTTCGCCCACATGAATATAAAAACCCGCTGCGGTGACGGCCCACGCGGGCGTCGCCTGATAGGTCGCGCCGAGCCAGTAATGATCGGCGCTGTCTGCCACGCCCACGGGCGAATCCGGTGCGGTGTAATGCGTGTACGCGGCCTGCACCTTCCACTTTTCGATCTTCAGATTGGCGCCGACGAAGAACTCGCGCGACGCCTGAAAGATATTGTCGAGCTTGCCGTTCTGACTGCGCAGTTCGTCGTAGATGCCGCGCACGTCGAAAACGGGCGAATGGTAGGTCAGCATGATGCCTTCGGAGCGGCCGAATTCGCCTTGTGCGCCCGAATTGAACGCGCCCGGCTGATTGCCGAACGCGTACTGCCCTTGCACGTCGAAGCCATGAAACACAGGGCTGTGGTATTCGACGTTGTTGCTCGTCTGCTGCCAGTTGCGTCCGCGCACGAGCGACGCCGATGAAACCGCCTGCTGCACGAAGGGATCGAATTCCCACACGCCATCGCTGTCGATGAAGAGATTGCGGCCCGCCTGCAACTGGCCCCACGTCTTCGAGTTCAGCCCGACATAGGCGCGGCGCGACCACAAACGTCCGCCACCGGTGGTGCCGTTCATGATCTGGATGGCCGTTTCGAGGTCGAAGAGCGCGCTCAGGCCGCCGCCCAGGTCTTCGTTGCCCTTGAGGCCCCACATGCTGGTGCCCCAGTCCCCTCCTTCGGCGCTCCATCGCGACGAACTGCCGCCCGTGCCGTTAGCGATGTGATTCAGATACTCGATGCCGCCATCGAGACGACCGTACATCGTGACGCTGGTCTGCGCCCACGCGCCCGACGAGGCCAGAGCGAAACAGGCTGCCGCTTTCCAGAGACGAACTTTCATGGCCGACGGAACTCCATGCTGGCCCTGCCCGGTTGAGAAAAACGATTCGCTGCACGTTAGCACCATCCGGTGAACTCGGCAGGAATCGAGCGTCGAAATGGCTTAAGGGCGAGCACCGAGTGTCGGAGTAATTATTCGGATGCCTAATATTCAAACGACGTCGTACAACGTCGAGAATTCGATTTTGCTTTCAACGAGGCTCAACAATTGAACAAGAATCCTGCTCTTTCCGCGCTGGCCCGTGCCGGCGTCGCCTGGCTCGCCGCCGCCTCGCTCGCGTTGACGCTCAACGCCTGCGGCGGCACGGATGCGTCGTCGCCACCCGTGCAGAATTCCGCGGCGTCCACGTCCAGCGGAGATTCCGTTCCCGCCGCATCGGGCACGTCAGCCGCGTCCGCCGCGTCAGCCACATCGGCCACGCCCGACACTCCGGACGCATCGAGTACGCCTGCTACCGCCGCCACACCCACCACGCCGACAACACCCACCACATCCATTACACCGACCACGCCCGCGACCGCGGACCAGCCCGCATCCGACACTACGCCCGCGGGCTTTCAGGTCGGGACCACCACCTACGACCCCGCGCTGCCGCCCGAGCCTACGTTGCCCCTCGCGCCGCTGATCTGCGCGACGCTGCCCGCTACGCTCACCGCGCAAGCCAACGGTCTTCTGCCCGATAGTGCCGACGCCACCGATACCGCGCCCGATTCCGCGCGCATCCAGTCCGCGCTCGACGCCTGCAAGAACCCGTCGAGCACCGGCCTTTCGACGAACAAGGCGGTGCGGCTCGTGCCGGGCACGAACGGCGCGAACGCGTTCATCGCCGGCGCGCTGAATTTGCCGAGCGGGGTCACGCTGTGGATCGACAAGGGCGTCACGCTCTTCGCATCGCGCGATCCGCGTCAGTACGACAAGGTCAGAGGCACCGCGAGTTGCGGCATGATCACCCCGAGCGACAACGGCTGTCTCGCGCTCATCAACGCGAGCAAGATCGCGAACGGCGCAGTCATGGGCGACGGCGTCATCGACGGGCGCGGTGGCAGCCCGCTCATCAGCAGCGTGCCGAACGATCCGAACCTGATGACGCGCCCGGACGGCAGCGCCGCCATGAGCTGGTGGGATATCGGCTGGATGGCGAACAAGGTGCAGAATCAGGCGCAGAACAATCCGCGCCTCATTCAGATCAGCAACGGGCGCAACTTCACGCTGTATCGCGTGACGCTGCAGAACGCGCCCAAGTTTCACGTCGTGCCGAGCGGCATCGACGGCTTCACGGCATGGGGCGTCAAGATCTATACGCCGACCGCCGCGTATGAAGCGATGAAGAACTATCTCGGCATGCCCTACAGCCCCGACACGGCGAAGAACACCGACGGCATCGACCCCGCGAGTTCCGGTCCGATCACGAGCAATGCCGGCAACCCGGGCAAGCTCGCGGGCGATGCGAGCAACATACTGATCGCGTACACGCATATCCGCACCGGCGACGACAACATCGCGATCAAGGGCGGCACGGGCACGGTCAACGGCCGCACCTACAACATCACCGTCGCGCATAGCCGCTTCTATACGGGCCACGGCATGTCGATCGGCAGCGAAATGGCCGGCACGGACAACGGCGCGACGAACCCCGACGTCACGTCGGTGAACGGCATTCTGCCGAGCGTGAGCAACGTCAACGTCTACGATCTCGCGATCGATGGCGCCGACAACGGCGTGCGCATCAAGTCGGACTGGAGCCGCAGCGGTCTCGTCTCCGATATCCGCTATTC
This sequence comes from Caballeronia sp. J97, assembly GCF_905220305.1. Taxonomy (NCBI): domain Bacteria; kingdom Pseudomonadati; phylum Pseudomonadota; class Betaproteobacteria; order Burkholderiales; family Burkholderiaceae; genus Caballeronia; species Caballeronia sp. J97. The sequence goes on from NZ_CAJMZL010000054.1 coordinate 7,219, forward strand.
GAACGTGTGCATCCGCATGCCGCAGACATCGACGGACGGCGCGCCGCAAGCGCTGATTTTCTCGCCGTACTACAGCCCGACGAAGAACGGCGGCCTCTATCCGAACTTCCAGAACATCGTGCTCGATGGCGTGCGCATCGTGAATGCGTCGAGCTTCACGTTCCAGGGCTTCAATTCGGCGAGCCCGGTTCTGCAAGGCTCGGGCTGGTCGGGCGGCACCATCGGCTGGCCGAGTCCGCCGGTCGTCAATCCGCTGGCGATCTCGCTGAACAACGTGGTCGCCGATGTCGCGCCGTCGAGCTTCTCGGTCGCCGATGCGCGCATCACGATCGGCGATGGCGGCACGACGCTGCCGTTCGTGGCGGGCGGCAACGTCAGCGTCACGCGCGCCGCGGCGAATGCGGCGGGCGTCGCGCCGGTCGATTGCAGCCAGGCGTTCGGGGCCTTCCCGGGCCAGTGAAACGCGAAACGATCGGATGAAAGCGCTTCGAATGCTTCCTTCGGGGCCCTTTAAGCGCTTCCCGTAAAGAAAGCGTTACCGCTGCCGATAACCTGAAGCATGGGTGGCCGGACGAGCGTCCGTAGCCTCTCCGAAAACCAAGAAGCGTGTCCCGCGAAGCGCACCGCGCGGGCCGACAACATCCGACAGAGAAAGAAATGGTCTTCAGCTACAGGGACATGATGGTCACGCCGGCAGCGGTCCGGCAGGGCAATGTGTTTGCCGCGACGGCGCGAATCCAGGATTTGAACGGGATGGAGCGTTCCGTGCGGCTGCCGGGCGAGTTCCCCAACGTGGAAGAAGCGATCCGCTTCGCGATTGCGGCGGGCTTCGAATATATCGACTGCGAGCAGCGCTGCTGAACTTGCGCGCGGCGCGCGCCGCCGCGCATTCGATCGGGCAAGACACCAACGCCGCGACATTCGTTCGCGGCGTTTCTTTTTTCGTGCGTGCGAATCGAACGCACTCAGCGCGATGCTTCAATACGCTCCGCGCGGCATCGTCAGGCCAGCTTGATCGAGGTCGGATCGGCGGTCAGATAACCCACCGCCGCGCCGTACCGATCCTTGTAGTTCGCGCGGATCAGCGGATCGAGCGTTGCCTGAACCTTCGAATGCAGCGGCGTTTCCCAGTCGCCCGCGTGCTGGAAGTTGCTCATCACGTAGGTCCAGCCGTTGATCTCGTCGACCGCGTGCAGGCCCGTCGATTCGGCCCCTGAAGGCACCGACAGGACGCGCGACAGCGACTTCGTATCGACGTTGTACGCCCACAGGAAGTTGTTGACGTGCCGCCCGCTGTCCTCGCCGATGAAAAGCGTGCGCAGCTTCTCGGAGAACTTGAGATTGTCCGGATTCGCGATGCGCTCCGGGTTCCCGATGTTGCCGAGCGCATCGGCCGAAATATCCTCGCCGACGAGCGCGGCGGGCGCGGCCATGTCGACGGGCACCCATTCGCTGTCGATCGCCGCGCCGGTCAGATCGCGCTGGCCGCCCTTCAGGTTGAACGCATAGACGGCGCCCGAATTGATGGTCTTGTCGACCGCGAAGTCCGACGCGTGCGCATCGCCCTTGACCATCGACTTGACGATCTGCGACATCGCCGAATAGACGATCTTGTCCTTCGCGTTGACCGTGGTGCCTTCGAGCTTCGTGAAGCACATGCTCGCGCCGCGCAAGGCAGCGTAGCGGTGCGTCTCCAGGAACGCGGCCGCCTTCTCCATGCCGGGCTTGATGCGAACCCAGTTGAATGCGCCGTTGTAGTTGATGCGCGTGTAGCTTGCGTCGAGCGTCGGGCCGACTGTCGCGTCGCTGACGACGTCCATGATGTCGGCGAGCGTCAGCGTGTCGGCGAGCTTCTCGATTTCGTCGCTCGTTGCATGGCCCAGGCTCATCCACGTGAGATTCGCCGAGCCCGCGCCCGCCGACGACGTCTGCGCGCACTTCGCGACGTAGAGCGTGCCCGCCGAGAGATCCGCTTCCTTGTCCGCGACGAACATGAAGACGCCGCCGTTGGTCGCGTCGTCGCCCATCATCACGGTGCGCTTGTCGGGCATCACCTGAATCAGCTCGTGCGAAATGCGGCCGAGGCAATAGTGCTTTTTGATCGTGCCGGTGCCGTCCGGGTTCACAGTGACTTCGGGCACGTGGCCGTAGTGATACGGGCGGGCCCTGGTCTCATCGCCGTAGAGGTTCTTGCTGTACGCGAGGAACTGCGCGTCCTTCGCGCCGAGCGCCGCATCCGGCTCGTACTCTTCGCTCGACAGATGCGTGTTCCACGGAGAAAGGCTCGCGCCGCACGTGATCCACAGTCCGTTCGCCTTCGAGGTATCGACATTCGCGTAGCTCACGAGCGAGAGCTTGCCGGTGGCCGGGTCCTGATCGAGCGTGAGCACGGCGATCGGCGACGGCAGGCGGCCGTACATGCTGGCGGCATTCTGGTCGCGCGTCGTGTATTCGAACTGCACGACCGCGAACACGGCGTTGCCCTTCACGCCCTTGACGGTCGGCTTGTCGAGCTCGATCAGCGAGGTGCCGTCCGGGCAGTCCGAGAAGAACTGGCGCTCCTTGCCCGCCACCGACTTGTCGATGATCGGCTGATTGTCGATATCGAAGTAACCGCCCGCGACGATCGTGCCGCCGGCCGTGTTCGTCACGACATCGCCCGTCACGAAGAATGGCTGATACGCGAGCTTGTACGCGCGGTTGCTGCCGTCGCTGTAGTTCACGGTCATCGTCGAGGCGACGGTGGTCCTGGCCATCGCGCCGGGATCGGCGAGTGTCGGCGCGGCCATGCTGCTGAACGCGGCCGTGGTGAAAGCAGCCGTCGACGCCGGCGCGGAAGCGGGCGTTGCCGCGTTGCTTTCGCTGCCGCCGCACGCGGTGGCGAGAAACGAAGCTGCTGCCGCGCCGCCGAGCGGCAACATCGGTGCGCCGGCGAGAATCCTGAGGGCCTTGCGACGGGAGAGGTCGAGTGGCTGCGCCATGTGTGGTTTCGAGTCCTTGATCGTGGGTTGTACCGGCGATGAAATCCCCTGCGTCCGGGCCATTGCGGCCCGACGTGCCGGTTGACGCGCTACTGTAGGAAATAATTGTGAAATTAATTTGACAGGTCGATGTAATTACTTCGTTCCTGACCTGAAAGCGGGGATCGTGATTTGAGGCGTGTAGTGTTTCGCCAGGATTGCGCGCCCGTTGCCGACGCATATCGAAGATAACGGAGCCGGCAGTTCAACTAGTCATCCTAAGCATGTTCACGGCTGCGCGGCGCGGCGAGCCGGTCGCGCAGCCTGGTCGTTCCTGGCGCTTACATCCGGTCTGCGTCGATCACCGCATCGGCGAATGCCTTGGGCGCTTCCTGCGGCAGATTGTGTCCGATGCCGCCCTCGATGTTCCGATGCTGATACTTGCCGGTGAACTTCTTCGCATACGCCGCGGGATCGGGATGCGGGGCACCGTTGGCATCGCCTTCCATCGTGATGGTGGGCACGCCGATCGCCGGCGCGCTCGCGAGGCGCTTTTCGAGCGCGTCGTATTGCGCCTCGCCCTGCACGAGACCGAGGCGCCAGCGATAGTTGTGAATCACCACCGCGACGTGATCCGGATTCTCGAACGATTTCGCCGAGCGATCGTATGTCGCGTCATCGAAACTCCATTTCGGCGACGCGAGTTGCCAGATCAGCTTGTTGAAATCGTGACGGTTCGCCTCGTAGCCCGCCTGGCCGCGATCGGTCGCGAAGTAGAACTGATACCACCACGCGAACTCGGCCTTCGGCGGCAGCGGCGCGCGATTCGCCTGCTGGCTGCCGATCAGGTAGCCGCTCACGGAGACCATCGCCTTCACGCGCTCGGGCCACAGTGCCGCGATGATGTTCGCGGTGCGCGCGCCCCAGTCGAATGCGCCGAGCGTGGCCTTCTGAATCTTCAGCGCGTCCATCAGCGCGACGATATCCACCGCGACCACCGCCTGTTGTCCGTTGCGCGGCGTGCCGGCGGACAGAAAGCGCGTGGAGCCGTAGCCGCGCAGATACGGCACGATCACGCGATAGCCTTGCGCGGCGAGCATCGGCGCGACGTCCGCGAACGCGTGGATGTCGTACGGCCAGCCGTGCAGCAGGATCACCACGGGACCGTTCGCCGGCCCCGCTTCGGCATAGCCGATACTGAGCGCGCCCGCGTCGATCTGGCGAATCTCCGCGAACCCGGTGGCCGATGAGGCACGCGGGGCGGTTTGCGCGCGAACGAGGTCGCTCAACCCGAGCTGCATTGCGCCGACACTCGCGACGGCCGTGCCGAGAAAACGTCGGCGCCACGCATTGATCTGTTCATCCGGCATGTTGCGATTCTCCTTTTCGATGTATTCGTTGAAATCGGCAATCCGCGCTCACGCGGCCGATGCGCGCAGCTCGGCAAGCGTCGGCCCGAGCGGGCGCACGCGCATGCGCGCATCGAGATTGCGCCACGGCAGATCGGCCGGATCGGCGGCCATCGGCCCCGGCGCTTTCGCGACGAGAATGCGCTCCGCGATCGGCTCGAAATCGGCGCGAAAATGCACCGAGCTCTTGTTCACCAGGATCTTCATGCGTTCCGGCTCGATGCCCGCGACGCGAAAGAGATTGCGGTCGAACACCTGCATCTTGATGCTGCTCACCGCGATCCGCACCCCGCCGATGCGCAGGCACGCTGTCGCGCCCAGTTCGCCGGACATGCCGTTGAGCATCGGGCCGTCGAAGCGAAAGCGGCCATCCGACAGATACTCGACTTCGAACTCGCCTTCAAGGGGCGAATCGCCCGGCACGTTCGAGCCGCCGCCGAGCGCGAGCCTGATGCGCGCGCCGACGCCCGCGCGATGCGCCGCCCGCGCCGCCGGCTCGTCCCAGATCACGCCCACGGCCGCATCGCGCGCGCGATTGCGCAAGAGCGCGCGGACCATGCCCATCGTGTTCGAATCGCCGCCGACGCCGGGGTTGTCCTGCGTATCCGCGATGATCACGGGCTTCGTCGCGTCGCGGCTCGCGTCGATCGCTTCGCGCGCGGCTTCATCGGGCGAAAGGAACGGCACGTCCCAGCGCGCTTCGTCGTTCACGAGCGTCGAGAAAAGCGCGTCGACGGCTTCGTCGGCCGCTTTCTGATCGAGCGCGTAGCCCCAGAACACCGGGCCGCACTCGTCGAAGTCCGATGCCGGAAAGCCCGGCGCGAACGACAGCGACACCAAGTCTTTTTCCAGCGCTTCGAGCATGCCGTACATGCCGCGCGCCGGCTCGACGAGCGTGCACATGCCGTTCACCGGAATGAGGAAAGGGATACGGCGCATCGCGCGCTCAAAGGGCTTGCCGTGCGCGATGCGTTGCGCCAGCAGATGCGCCGCGCGCAAGCCGGTATCGGCCATGTCGACATGCGGATACGTGCGATACGCGACGAGCGCATCCGCCAGCGCGACCATGCGCGCCGTCACGTTCGCATGCAGATCGAGCGACACGACGAGCGGCATCGCCGCGCCCACGATATTGCGCACGCGCGCCAGCAGCTCGCCCTCGCCATCGTCGAGATGCTCGGTGACCATCGCGCCGTGCAGGTCGAGATAGATCGCGTCGAAACCGCCTTTGCGCACCCGATCGACGATCGCGCCCGCGATGCGCTCGTACGCGTCTTCGGTCACATGCGCCGATGCGCTCGCGCCCGCCCAGATCACGGGGATCAGTTCGTGCCCCTGCGCCTCGGCCCAGCGGATGAAACCGCCGATCGGCACGTTCACGTCGCGCAACGCGAGCACGTCGTCGCCGTGCGCCATCGGCGGAAAGCCCTCGCCCTGGATGAAGCTCCGGTAGCTCGCCTTCGTCGGCGCGAAGGTGTTCGTTTCGTGCTGGAATCCCGCGATGAGAATCTTCATGATCGTCGTCCTTTCGAGTATCGATTGATGTTCAGGCCGTGCGTGCCTTCGCTACGGCAACCGGGCGCCGGTTCGCGAGAATCAGCACGCATGAGAGCGCAGCCATGCACGCCATCACGAGCAGGCCGCCATGCGTGCTGCCCGTCGCGGTCTTGACCCAGCCGATCACCGCCGGGCCCCAGAATCCGCCCGACAGGCCGATCGTGTTGATGAGCGCGATGCCGCCCGCCGCGGCCGGGCCGGAAAGCGTTTCCGACGGAATCGCCCAGAAGACCGTGTAGGCCATCCACATGCAGGCCGTGGCGAGCGTGAGCAGCGCGATCGTCGCGACGAGATGGCCCGATGCATACGGCGTCATCGCGAGCAGCGCGGCGGCGGCGAGCGCGGGCAGCGCGCTGTGATAGCGGCGCTCGCCGACCTTGTCGGAGCGGCGGGCCGCGGTGTACATCGCGACAGCCGCGGCGACATACGGAATCGCGGCATACCAGCCGAGGCGGATCGTGTCGTGCACGGAGCCGCTGAGGCCCTGCTCCTTGATGAGCGTCGGCAGCCAGAAGCTGATCGCGTAGATCGGAAAGATGATGCAGAAGTACGCGGCCGCCAGCAGATAGATACGCGGATTCTTCGCGATCTCCCTGAACGATTCGATGCGATGCGACGCGCCGCCGTGATGACCGACTTCCGCTTCGACGAGACGCCGCTCATCGTCCGTGAGCCAGCGCGCATCGGCCGGACGATTGGCGAGCACGCGCCAGACGAGCGCGCCGAGCGCGATGCAGGGCAACCCTTCGACGAGGAACATCCACTGCCATCCGGCCAGTCCGCCGACGCCCGCCAGCGACGCGATCAGCCACGCCGACAGCGGCCCGCCGACGACGCCGCCGAGCGGCCCCGCGACGAACACCAGCGCGATCGCGCGCGCCATGCGCTTCGGCCCGTACCAGCACGAGAGGTAATAGATCATGCCCGGCGCGAAGCCCGCCTCGAAGACGCCGAGCAGAAAGCGCATCGCGTAGAAGGCGGGCACGTTGCGCACGAACAGCATGCAGGCCGACGTGATGCCCCACAGCACGAGAATGCGGCTGAACGTGAGACGCGCGCCGATCTTCGGCAGCATCAGGTTGCTCGGAATTTCGAACAGCACGTAGCCGATGAAGAAGATCCCGGCGCCGACGCCGTAGGCCGCATCGGAGAAACCGAGATCGCTTTGCATCTGAAGTTTCGCGAAGCCCACGTTCACGCGATCGAGATACGCGAACATGTAGCACGCGATGAAGAGCGGCAGGAGCCGCCAGTTGATTCTGCTGTAGAGCGCCGAAACGGCATCGCCGCCTCGCAGGGTCTGAATCGTCGACATCCGCGTCTCCTTGTTTCGTCTCCCCTCATCGGGTAAGGCGATGTTGAGCGCGCCCGACTGTGCTGGCAAGAGCAACTAAGTTCACGTATCGTTGCCCTGTGAGCAACACTTCCATTTTCGATACGGACGACGCCATGCGCGAAATCAACCAGCAACGTCTGCGCTATTTCCACGAAGTGCTGACGCACGGCACGATTCGCGGCGCGGCGGATCATCTGAACACGTCGCCGTCGGTGATCGCGCGGCAGATCAAGTTGCTCGAAAACGAACTCGACACGACGCTCTTCGAGCGCGAGGCACGCGGCGTGCGGCCGACCGAGGCGGCGTTTCATCTGCTCGAGTTCTGGCGTGGGTATCGTTCGCAGCAGGAAAAGCTCGAAGACCAGTTGCACGCGTTAAAGGGATTGCAGCAAGGGCAGATTCGGCTCGCGGTGAGCGAAGGCTATGTCGATACGCTCGTCGACGACGTGCTCGCGCCGTTCTGCGCGCGCTATCCGCGCCTCGACATCGACCTGCAGATGCTCGCCGTCGACGACTTGCTGGAAGAAGTCGCGCAGAGCCGCGCGCATATCGGGCTCGCGTACAACCCGCCGCCGCACGAGCGCATCGAGATTCGCGCGAGCTCGCCGCAGCCGGTGGTGCTGCTCGCGCGGCGCGATCATCCGCTGGCGATGCGCGGCGGCGTCGCGCGGATTCGCGATCTGCTCGACTATCCGCTCGCGCTGATGCCGCCCACGTTCGGCATCGGCCATGTCGTGAAGATGCTGGAAACCACCGACGATCTCGCCATCCGGCCGACGCTCACGACGAACTCGCTCGGCGCGCTGAAGCGCTTCGTCGCGGCGGAGAATTTCATGACGCTGATCGGCGAGTTCGCCGCGTATCGAGAACTGGCGAGCGGAGAATTGACGACGATTCCGGTCGCGCATCCGCTGTTCGAAAGCGCGCAGGCGAAGCTGCTCGTGAAGACGGGGCGTCCGCTCGCGGCGGGGCCGCAGGAACTGCTCGACTGGATTCTGAGCCGCATGCCGATGTTCGTGCGGCCGTCCGCTGCGCCCGCCAAACGAGCGCGCCCGCGGGGACAACGGCGAAACGCGCCGCCCGCGAAGCCGCGATGATCCATGCCTGCGCGCTTCGGCACGGCGCCATGCCGAAGCGCGCGCTGACCGGCTACTGGCCGCCGCCCTCGAGCTTCGCCTTCTCCGCCGCGATCTGATCCGCGATCTTCGCCGCGAGATCGTCGAGCGACGAGATCGCTTCGGTCTTGTTGATCACGAAGCGCGCCGCCGCGCCGTAGGGCTTCGGCGCGGCGGCCGATTTCTGCCCCTTCAGTTCGCTGCTCGTGTCGATCTGCGAGAGCGGCGCGTCCGGGCTCGCGGCGAGATTGGCGAGCTGCACTGTGACATGCGTGTTGGGCGGCTTGTCCGACGAGCCCATCGACGGTAACGCGGCACCGAATCCCGTCGTCAGCGTTTCGTCGAACTCGCCGCTCACGAGCCAGCCCGATGTCGGCGGCGGCGCGTCCGCCGTCACATGACACGCGACGATGCCCTTCGCGTTCAGCGCCCCGACGATGCCTTCCGCCAGCGCCGATGCGTTCTGATCCACCTTCATCGCGTTGCGCGCCGAACGCAGCCGCGAGCCGAGAAAATGCGACGAGCCGCCTTCCCGGCTCACCGGCGTGAAGTCGCGCACCTGAACCCGCTTGCCGGCGTTCGCGTCGCTCGCGCCGGTGGGCGAGCAAGTCGTCGCGGACTGAGCCAGCGCCAGCGTGCTCGCCGCGAAGCCGAGCGCAACCAGCGAAACGCGTAAGCATGACGTCTTCATCGCTTGTCTCCGTAAAGTACGATCGCCTTCATACGCCGCCCATGCGCGCGAGCGCCTCGCGCATTGCGCCGATCGACACGCGCACGATGCCGTCGAGCGGCGTGTCCATTTCGAGAATCAGGAACACCGCGCCGGCCGCGCACAGCGCGCACGCCAGAAACGCGACGACGACGCTGCCGTTGCGCGGCGCAAGCACGCCGAACGTGCCGAAGATGATCGCGAGCCAGAACACGAGCACGAACATCAGCGCCTTGGGCAGCGAGCCGCCGCGTTGCAGCAGCGCGAGCGAGCGCGACGCGAATACTTCGTCGGCGATGGCGAGCGCGCGCGTACGCAGCGCGCGCTGGTGATCGTCGGCCGGCGTGAGCATCGCGACACTGTGCTGAAATTCCTCCATGCGCAGGATGATGCCGGGGCTGTCGAGGCCCGCGGCGCGCGTCGTGCTTCTCGAAACGAGCAGATCGATCCATTCGCCGTAATCGCGCCTGAGCGTGGCGCGCAGCGCTTGCGCCTCGGGACCGTATTGGGCGAGCGTGCTGTCGAGGCGGATCATGTTCGCCGCGTTATGGACGAGGTCGTTGTTGATCGCATCGAAGGAGCTTTTCGCCGATGAAATCAGCAGCCCCAGCACGAGCGCGGCGATGGTCGCGACGAGCCCGATCGCGAGCCGGATCGCCTTCGCCGAATCCTTGCTCAGATGATGCGAGGGCAGGAGCCGCGCGAGCCAGAGGCCGGCCAGCGAGCTCGCGAACACGAGCAGGAACACGCCCAGCGCGAAGATCAGGTGGCTCATTGCGTCCCTCCTCCGTTCCGGTCCGCATCGCGAATGTCGCGATGATAACGCTGGGCGGCCCGGGCGCGCGGGAACGTTGATCATCCGCGCGTTACTGCGTGGCCGCCTCCCGCGCCTGAGCCTGCGCCATCAGGCTTGCAAGCGCAACCGGGCGGCTCAGCAAAAAGCCCTGCACCTTGTCGCAGCGCGCGTCGCGCAGCGTGTCGAGCTGCTCCTGCGTTTCGACACCTTCCGCGACCACCGTCACGCCGAGCTTGTGCGCGAGATCGATCACGCCTTCGACCACCGTGCGCACCATCACGTCGGTCGCGATATTGTCGACGAAAGACTTGTCGAGCTTGAGCACGTCGGGCCGGAAGCGCGCGAGATAGCTGAGGCTCGAATAGCCCGTGCCGAAATCGTCGATGGCGATGCGCACGCCCATCGCGCGCACGTTCGACAGCACGACCTGCGCGTCGTCGACGTTCTCGATCAGCGCCGATTCGGTGATCTCCAGCGTGATGCGGCTCGAATCGATGCAGCCGCGCCTGATCGCGTGCCTGAGCACGGACACGAGGCGCGGGTCGCGGAATTGTTTCGGCGACACGTTGAGCGCGACCGAGCAGGCCTGCGGCAGCGCGAGCGCGAGTTGCGACGCCGCCAGCACGGCTTCGCGAATGACCCAATGCCCCGCTTCGACGATCAGCGCGCTCTCTTCCAGCACCGGCACGAATGCGCCGGGCGCGAGCAGCCCGAGCTGCGGATGATCCCAGCGCAGCAGCGCCTCGACGCCGACGAGCTCACCCGAATCGACGCGATATTGCGGCTGAAAATGCAGCACGAACTGATTCTCGCGAATCGCGCCGTGCAGTTCCGCTTCGAGATGCGCGCGCGCGAGATCGTCCTTCTCGCGATCGCCGAACACGCGGAACGTGTTGCGGCCCGCGCGCTTCGCGGCATACATCGCCATGTCGGCGCTGATGAAGAGCGCTTCGGGCGTGCGTCCGTGTTCGGGATAGAGCGCGACGCCGATCGAGCACGTCATCGTCAGACTCTTGCAGTCGATCTGGATCGGACGATGACAGGCGAGCGAGAGCTTGCGGCACGCGCGCGCGATGCTTTCCTGTTCGAAAGCGCCGGGCAGGATCACGGTGAACTCGTCGCCGCCCGGCCGCGCGGCCACGGCGCCTTCGGGCAGCGCTTCCTGGATGCGCCGCGCGATCGTGCGCAACACGGCATCGCCGGCGATATGGCCCGCCGTGTCGTTGATCGACTTGAAGCGGTCGATGTCGATGAAGAGATACGCGAACGGCGCGAGCGCCTCGCAGCGCTTCACGAGCGCGTCCATCATCGCGTTGCGGTTGGCGAGACTGGTGAGGCTGTCGGTGTTGGCGAGCCGATGCAGCTCTTGCAGACGCTGGCGCTCGTCGGTCGCATCGACGCACACGCTCACGACGCGCGACACCGCGCCATCCTCGAGCACCGGGTAGATGTCCGCGCGCACCCAGCGCGTGCGGTCGTGCGGCAGGCACAGACGGAAGTAGCTCTGCGTGGCGGCGCCGGTGTTCACGGCAGTTCGCATCTCGTCGCGCAGCGCGGGCAGATCTTCGGAATGCACGCGCTGCGACCACGCGGTCTGATCGGCTTCGAGCGCGGAGATCGGCATTTCCCACATGCGCTCGAATGCGGAGCTCACGTGCAGCAGTTCGCGGAAATCGTTCGTCGCGGTCCAGAAGACGGCGTCGACGTGATCTTCCATGTCCTTTTGCACGCGCGCATTGCCACGCAGTTCGTCGATGAGATTCACTTCCGCCGTGATGTCGCGCGACTTGCACAGCACGGCGGTGATCTTGCCGTGCTCGCCATGAACGGGCGCGAATGTCGACGTCCACCATTTCAGGTTGCCGTGCATCGTGCGGCAGGCGCCGGAAAACGATGTCGATTCGCCCGCTTTCGCGCGCTCGAACGCCCGCCGTGCATCGGGTCCGTCCCAGAGCGCGAGCCAGTCCATGCCGACGAGATCGTCGACGCAATCCGCTTCGATGAGCCGCCCGCCAACTTCGGAGATGCACATGATGCGGCCTTCGAGCGAAAGCAGCTTCAGGCAGTCTTCGGCGATGGCCAGCAGGCCGTGCGCGACCTGCCGCGCGACGAAGGCCTTGCGGTTCGCTTCCTGCACGCGATGCATGACGAGCGTCGCGCCGAAGACGAGCGCGGCGAGCAGCGCGTTCCACGGCAGCGGTATCAGGAAGGTTCCGCACGCGACGACGAGCACGCCGAGCGGGGCGAGACCGAGCCCATCGAAACGGCGTGCGTATTCGATGTACGGCAAGTTCCTGGCGACGCTCTCGCCAATGGTCCCGAGAAAATCGTTGGCGCCTCTCTGCACCGTTCTGGCCCTGTTCTGGTAATGGGTTTGATCGGTGTTTTATCGGCGGGCGGGGGGAAGTCTTTAGAAAGGGACGGTGTGGTAAAGATTGCGGAATCCGGGCGCGCCTACGCCGCCCCCTTCAACGCCCCCGCGATCTCCTTCGCCAGCGCTTCCGCCCGATAAGGCTTGCTCAACAACGTCACGTTCGGGCGCAGCACGCCATCGCGCGAAATAATGTCGCGCGTATAGCCCGATACGTAGATCACCGGCACCGGCCGGCGCTGCGAGAACGCCCATTCCGCCAGGTCCGCGCACTTCACCTTCCCCGGCATCACGACGTCCGTCAGGATCAGATCGACCTCCACGCCGCTTTCGAGCACGCTCATCGCGGCATCGCCGTTCGCGGCGCGCAGCACCGTGTAGTGCATCGCTTCGAGAATCGCGACCGTCGACATCAGCACCGCGGGATCGTCGTCGACGACGAGCACCGTCGCGCCGCCCGAATGCGCCGTCATCGCGTCGGCCCTCGACGGCGCGGTTTCATCGTCGAAGCTGCGCGGGAAGAACATCTCGACCGTCGTGCCCACATCGACCGAGCTCGACACCGCGATATGCCCGCCCGACTGCTTGACGAAGCCGAACACCATCGAGAGGCCGAGCCCCGTGCCGTGGCCTTCGGGCTTGGTCGTGAAGAACGGCTCGAACGCATGCTCGAGCACTTCGGGCGCCATGCCCTCGCCGGTATCCGATGCGGATAGCTTCACATACTCGCCCGGATGCAGATCCTTGCCTTCGCACGCCGCCGCATCGAGCACTTCGTTCGAGCATGCAAGCGTGAGCTTGCCGTCGCCGCGCATTGCATCGCGCGAGTTGATCGCGAGATTGAGCAGCGCGTTTTCGAGCTGATTGCGGTCGGCGCAGAAGTTCCATGCCTGCCCGGCAAGCAGCGCGTTGATCGATACCGATGGCCCCACCGCATGCTGCAAGAGCTCGCGCATTTCGTCGAACAGACGACGCGGATTGATCACGACCGGCGACTGCGGCTGCCGCCGCGCGAACGACAGCAGTTGCGATGCGAGCTTCGCGCCGCGCTGCACGGCTTCCAGCGCCGCCTGCACGCGCTCGGGCACGCGGCTGTCGGTCGGCGGAAGATACTGCAGCAGTTGCAGGTTGCCGCTGATCGCCTGCAGCGTGTTGTTGAAGTCGTGCGCAACGCCGCCCGTCATCGCGCCGAGCGCTTCCATCTTCAAGCTCTGACGCAATTGCGCTTCCACCGCAATGCGCGCGGACACGGCCTCGGAGATCTTGTCTTCGAGACCGCGTGTCAGTTCGCGCAGGCTTTCTTCGGCGATCTTGCGATCGTGAATGTCGATGATGACGCCCGGAAAGCGCGTCGGCACGCCGGCTTCATCGTAATCGCAGCGGCCGGTGGCGAGAATCCATGTCCATTCCGACTCGCCCGAGCGAATGCGGTATTCCGCGCGAAACAGCTCGTTGTGCTGCACCGTCCGTGCAATCAGTCCCCTGACGCGTTCGAGATCGCCAGGATGAATCTTCGCGAAGGCCGCCTCGATCGGCATGCCGGTCGCCACTTCGTCGAACGAAAACAAAAAGGTCCGTGCGAAGCGCTCATCGCCCTTCACGCGATTCTCCTGAATCTCCCAGACGAACGTGCCGAGCACCGCACCCGAATTGAGCGCGAGTTGCAGCCGCTCGTTGGCTTCGCGGAAGGCCCGTTCCGCTTCGGCGCGCGTGCGTTCGAGCAACACGCGCGCGCTCGTGTCGACGACGATCGCGAGCACGCCGACGGGCACGCCTGCATTCGACGCGACCGGGCTGTAATGCAGATCGAGCCATACTTGCGCCTCGCGCCCGTCGCGCGGCAGCGTGAAGCTGATGTCGTGATACGAAAGCGATTCGCCGCGCAGGCCCGTATCGACGACGTTGCGATTGAACGCGGCGGCTTCGGGCCATGCGTCTTCGATCGGCATGCCGAGAATGCGCGGATGACGCCCGCCGGAGAAGCTCGCATACGCGTCGTTATAGAGCAGCGTGCCTTCCTTGCCCCATAGCAGCGCCATCGGCAATGCGTTGCGCAGCATGATCTGCACGACGGAGCGCAACACTTGCGGCCATGCGCCGATCGGGCCGAGCGGCGTCGCGCTCCAGTCGAAATCGCGAATGGCGCGCGCCGTTTCGCCGATCCATGAATCGAACTGACGATGATCGGTGATAGTCGAGGTCAAAACCGGCCCTTGCTTGTCTGAAGAATCGCGATCCCATTGCGAATTCGACAGCATAAAGGCTAATCGCCATCGCTCTAAGCTGTTTTGGCCGAAGCGTCGCGCGAATGCATCGCATGCCGGCAAGCGGCCCGCCTGCCGTGCGCCCGCGATACGCAAGGGGCAGACGAAAGCCGGACATTCACGCGCGTCTGGGTTTGCGCACGGCCCGCACCGTGCCCGTACGTCCGCCGCCGCAGAAAAAGCGGTCATGTCCGTCCGATTCGAGCCCCGACACGCCGACGCCTTCGGGCATCTCGAGCCGCTCGATGACCTCGCCCGATTGCGGATCGACATGCCGCAACTCGCTCTCGTCGCCTTCCCATGTCGCGTGCCATAGCTCGCCGTCGATCCACGTCACGCCCGTGACGAAGCGATTCGACTCGATGGTGCGCAGGATCGCACCGTTATCCGGATCGACCTGATGAATCTTGCGCTCGTTGTATTGCCCGACCCAGAGCGTGCCCTCGGCCCAGGCGAGACCCGAATCCGCGCCGCCGCCGGGCGCGGGAATCGTCGACAGCACGCGGCCCGTCTTCGGATCGATCTTCTGGATGCGGTCTTCGGCGATCTGGAACAGATGCTCGCCGTCGAAGGCGGTGCCCGCATGCGCCGCGACGTTCAGCGAGCGCGCTTTCTCGCCGCTCTCGGGATCGAAGGCGTTGAGCGTGTCGCCGGCGGCGAACCACACATGCTCGCCGTCATACGTGACGCCGTGCACGCCGTCGATATCCGGAAAAGGTCCGTATTCGCGGATGATTTCCGCCTTTGCGCGTTTCATCGCCGTGCTCCTGTTGGTTTCGTGACCTCATGCTAATCGCTCGCGAGCTCAACGGGGAGTAACAAGGTCGTCGTGAATCCGGGCATCGGCGGCGTGGTCCAGCGGCGCGCGCGGCCGCGTCCGAACGATTGCACCTTGCCGCTCGCGGCGAGCGCATCGAGCGAGCGCTGCACCGTGCGCTGGCTCGCGCCGAGCGCGATCGCGAGCGCGGAGCTCGACCACGATTCGCCATCGGCGAGAAACGCGAGCAGCGGCGCGTATTCGTCTTCGACGGGCAGCGCGAGCACGGCGACATCGCGCGCATGAAGCGGCTTCAGCGCGAAGCCGCGCGGCGTCGCTTCGATGTCGGCGTGCGCGCGCAGCATCGTGCGCAGCCTGCCCATCTCGACGCGCAGCCGCGCGCGGTGCGTCTCGTCCGCTGCGCGGATGCGAAACGCGCGCAGAATCAGCGCATCGCGCGGCACGTCGCCGGGCCACGCCTGCGCAAGCATGCGCGCGAGCGTGAAGAGCACGGGGCGCGTCGCGAGCGACATCGATGTGCCGCTCTCGCGCACGCACAGACGGCACGCATCGACGACGAATGCCTTCGATGCAAACAACGCTTCGACTTCGTCGAGCCGAAGCAGCCGCTCATCCTCTTGCGAGACGAGACGCGCCGCCGGCGCGTTCAGGATGCGCCATGCGCTGTCGACTTCGGCGGCGAGCGCGGGAATCGCGGCCTGCCGCGCGGCCAGCGTCGCGCGTTCGAGCGCGGCGCGCGCCGCTTTCGTCTGCAGACGACGCATCGCGATGCCCGCGTCGATGAGTTCATGCGCCGCTCGCGACGCGGCCGGAAGCGCCGCATGATCCAGCCCGTCGAGCATGCGCTCGGCATCGTCGATCCGTCCGATGAGAAGCGCGCGGCGCACTTCCAGATAGCGCGCGTGCGCCGCGTTCACATGATCGCCGTGCGCTTCGAGAAGCGCGCGCGCATGATCGAGCGCCTTCGCGGGCCAGCCGAGATCGCGCGATGCGAGCGCGATTTCCGCTTCCGCGACGATGCAGCGCGAGCGCGCCAGCGCCTCCTTCGCGCCGAACGCGCGCGCCGCGCTCTTCACGAGCGCGCGCGCCCGCACGAAGTCGCCGAGTTGCGCCATCGCGATACCGCGTAACGCGAGCGCGCTCGCGTCGTCGCGCAGCGCGATGCGATTCAGCGCGCCGAGCGGATCACCCGCCGCGAGCGCGCGCGCCGCCGCCGTGATCAACGAGTCCATGCTAATCCCGACACACTTGTCACTCCTTTGCCGTGAATGCCCGCGACTAATCTAACACCGTACCCGACGCTCGCAGAGCGCACGCAAAGGACCGACATCATGAACGCGCTGACCGACATCATCGAACGAGAGCACGCGCCTCTTTTGCGCCGACGCTTCCTCGCCATTGCCGCACTCGTGTTCACGGCAAGCGTGATCGTAACTTATGCGATGCACCTGTCGATGTCGTCGATGAGCGAGTTGCCGATGCCCGGCGGCTGGATGCTCTCGCCGGCGTTCACGCCGATGTGCGGCCGCACATGGTTGCGCACGGCGGCGGAGTTCATGGCCATGTGGATCGCGATGATGACCGCGATGATGCTGCCCTCGTTCGCGCCGGTTCTGTGGCGCCATCGCCTGATGCTCGATGGCGAGCGCGCGCGTCTCTCGTGGAGCATGGCGGCGGGCTACGCCTACGTATGGACGATGACCGGCGTCGCGGCCTTCGCGTTCGGCGCGATCTTCACCGGCATCGTGTTGCGCGTGCCGGCGATTGCGCGCTGTATTCCGTTCGCGAGCGGCGCAGTCGTATTGGTTGCGGGCGCGCTGCAGTGCTCGCCATGGCATGCACGGTTGCTGGCGTGCTGCCGCCATGTCTCGCTTTGCAAGGACATGCGCGCTGCGTGGCTCGACGGCGTGCGTCACGGACTCGATTGCCTCGCCTGTTGCGCGGGCCTCACGGCCGCGCTCTTCGTCTTCGGCATGATGGACCTGCGCGTCATGACACTCATCGCAATGGCGACAACGCTTGAACGGCTCATGCCTTCGTTCAGACGTGCGTCGCACGCAATCGGCATAACTTTGCTGCTGCTCGGTTCTATCGTTATCGCCCGATAACTTTTGCATGACGGCGAACGCCGAAAGCGTGTCCTCATCCGTATTTTTTACTTAATATTTTCGATTATTTTTCTTCGTCTTTCTTCTAACTTGCTGACATCCACACGACATTTCGCGATGTGAAGTGTCGACTGAATAACGTGACGACAACGAGAAGAGCGAGAAGACGACATGACGGGCGCATTGACGGTCTCGATTTGCCTGCCGACTTGCGATCGGCCTGAACTGATCGTCGCGTGCCTGAACTCGTGCGTCGGGCAGACGTATCCGCGCATCGAAATTCTGATCGGCGACGATTCGCGCGACGACCGCACCGAACTTCTGATCGCTTCGCACTACGCACACGATGCCCGCATTCGCTATGTGCGCAACGATCCGCCGCTCGGTCAGGCGCGCAATGTCGCGAGTCTCTTCGCACGCGCGGCGGGCACGCTCGTCATGCTGATCCACGACGACGATTACCTCGCGCTCGACGGCGTCGCGCGTCTCGCCGCGTTATGGCGCACGTATCCGCATCTCGAAGTCGCGTTCGGCGATCAATACGAAGTCGATGCGTCGGGCCGCGTCGACCCGCGACGCAGCGCGCGCCTCAACGCCGCGTTCCATCGCACGCGGGACGCGCAAGGCATGCAATCCCGGCCCGGTCGAACCGGCCTCGTGCAGATGTTCCCCAACAACGGATGGATGGCCGTAGCGACACTCGTTCGCCGCGTGAGCTATCGCGACGACGCCGGTGCGTGCTGCGATTTCGTGTTCGGCGTGGAGTTATGTCTCGCGGCATCGCGCGTCTGTTATGTGCACGAGTATGTGTCGTATTACCGCAAGACGGCATCGTCGATATCGAACAGCACGCGCGTCTCGACGTCCGCCGCGGCATTGACGGCGTATTCGTTCGTGTCGGCCCTGCCGCTCGATCCGTCGCTCGAAGAGGCGCGTCGCACTGCGTTGCGCAGGCTCACGCCGATCGTCGTGTCGTTGCTCGCGAGACACGATGCGCCGCTGCTCGCGTTGCGCGTCGCGCTCGCTCATCCCGATGCCTACGCATATGGTTCGAGCCTGCGACTCGGCTATCACCTTTCGCTGATCGCGCGTGCGCTGCTCTCATTGCGCCTTCATCGCGACAGGCGGCGTGACACCGCATGCGCGCCCAGCACGCACACGATGCCGATCACGCCGCCCGCGAGCACATGCGTGAGCCGCTCGAACGCATCGGCGGCGGACTGATTCGCCAGCATGATGGCGAGTGCAACGAACAGGCAACGGAAGAAATAGCCGACGACATAACGCTTGAACGCGACGAGCGTCAGGAAGACGGCGAGCGTCGCGAGCGTGACGGCCATGCCCGAATGCGGCACGACGAATTGCCCGAGCACGACGCCGATCGGCACGCCCGCGATCACGCCCCAAGCGCGATTCTTCAGCTTTTCGCGGGCGGTATCCACCGATCCCGTGACGATGCTGGCCGCGCCCCAGATCACCCATTGCGCATGCTCCATGCGGCCGTACACGACCATCAGGGCCGCGATGCCGACGCTCGCGAGCATCGCCGCGAGATCTTCGCCGAAGGGTGCGCGCTCGCCGAAGTCATCGAGATTCGACCAGCGCGCCACGGGCTTGCCGCGCGAATGGCGTTGCGCCGATATGAACGCCGGCACGAGCGCCACCAGCAGATAAGGCAGGAATGCGGGCGCTGCGCGCAACAGTGCGTCGACGGTGCGTCCGCCGTGCAGCTCGTTAGCGAGAATGAGCACCGGAATGAAAGTCCAGTTGCCGAGCGCGCGCAATGCCTTGCCGCGCGACGCGAGCAGGATCACGCCCGCCGCCAGCAGCATGCACGCGACGACGAAGAAGGCCGGCACCAATTCCGCCAGCAGCAAAAGATAAGTCCCGCCGATGATCGCAAGACCGTGCGCGATGACGCCGGACGGCCGCAACGCGAGCTTGTCTTCCGCGATCACGGTGGCGATCGCGAGCAAGGACGCCTTCATCCACATCGCGTTGCCCGTGGCGAGCGCGAGCACGACGAACGGCAGCAGCGCGATCGTTGCGCGCAGGAGCGGCCAGACCTCGATTTCGCTGGCGATACGAAGATGCGGTGCGTCGGCGGACATGCGCGGCAATCTCGTCGTGAGTCCGCATGAAGTGTAGTCGCCGATTCAAACAGTTTGTAAACAATCATTCGCCGACTAGCTGACAACCACGAGCCGAATGAGCGCACGAATCCAGCCGCGATATGGAAAAGCCCTGTAAACAAGGCCTTTTATTCGTAAGCGTTTTGAAATGCGTTTTAATTGCTCACTAAAGGACTTCGACCCGCTGTCGTTATACAGACCAGCCGATGGGTCCCCTTCGGCCGCGCGGCAGGCGAAGCATCGCCGTCATCGCCCGCGCACGCGCCCCTGCGATGCAGCCACATTGAGAGAGCTATGTTTTCGACAATCAAAGGCCGGCTGGCCTTGGCCATGACGCTTCTGAGCGCGCTGCTGATCGCGATCGGCATGGTCGGTCTGATCGGCATGAGCCGGTCCAACGCGGTAACTTACGACCTCTTCACGAATGAAATGCCGAGCGCGGTGTCGGTCGGCAACGCGGAAATGTTCATGGCGCGCGAGCGCCTTTCCTTCGACCGCGCCGCGCTGAACGTGGGCACGCCCGCGGCTGACGATGCGATCGGACGCGGCGCGCTGATGCGCAAGACGTCCGACGATGCCTGGACGGCGTACTCCGCGCTGCCGCAGAGCCCCGACGAAAAGTCGCTGGCCGACAAGTTCAACGCGCAGCGTCTCGCGCTTCAAAAGCTGATCGACGAAGGTTATGCCGATATCCGCGCGAAGGATCAGCCGAAGATCGTCGCCGACGCGAGCGGGATGCAGGCGTCCTTCAACGAATTCGCAAAGACGGGCGTCGCGCTGCGCAAGCTGCAATTCGAACAGGCGAAAGGCTCATACGACGAGGGACAGGAAATCTTCGGCGTGTTCCGCATGGCTTCCGTCCTCGCGATTCTGATCGGCGTCGGCGCGGCGTTTTATACGTGGATGTCGCTGCGCCGTCGCATTTCGCGTCCGCTCGACGCGGCACTCGCACAGTTCGATGCCATCGCGGCCGGCGACCTGCGCCGCGACGTCAAGGTGAGCTCGAACGACGAAATGGGCCAGTTGCTGCGCGGTCTCGCGACCATGCAGGCGAGCCTCATCGATACGGTTCGCACGGTACGCGGCGGCAGTGAATCGATTGCGTCCGCCACGAAGCAAATCGCCGCGGGCAACGTGGATCTTTCCTCGCGCACCGAGGAACAGGCATCGGCGCTGCAGGAAACCGCGTCGAGCATGGACGAGCTGACCGGCACGGTCAAACAGAACGCCGACAATGCGCGTCAGGCGACCCTGCTCGCGGCGAATGCATCGGAGATCGCGGGCAAGGGCAGCCGCGTCGTGTCGCAAGTCGTGACGACGATGGGCGAGATCAACCATAGCTCGTCGAAGATCGCGGACATCATCACGATCATCGAAGGCATCGCGTTCCAGACCAACATTCTCGCGTTGAACGCGGCCGTCGAAGCGGCGCGCGCCGGCGAGGAAGGGCGCGGCTTCGCGGTCGTGGCAGGCGAAGTGCGCTCGCTCGCACAGCGTTCGTCGGCGGCGGCGAAGGAGATCAAGGAACTGATCGACAACTCGGTCGAGCGCGTGCAGTCGGGCACCGCGCTCGTCGACGAAGCCGGCCGCACGATGACGGAGATCAGCACGGCGGTGCAGCGCGTGACCGACATCATGGGCGAGATCGCGGCGGCGTCGGAAGAGCAAAGCAGCGGCATCGAGCAAGTGGCGCGCGCCGTCACGCAGATGGACGAAGTGACGCAGCAGAACGCGGCGCTCGTCGAGGAAGCCGCGGCGGCGGCGCAGTCGCTGGAGCATCAGGCGGGCGCGTTGCGCACGGCAGTGGAGACCTTCCGTCTTCACGACGAAGGTATGCGCGCGACGGCCTGAAGCCGCCTCGCGGTTCGATGATGATGCGCGGCTCGCGATCCTTCGGGACGCGAGCCGTTTCTTTTATGCCCAGCCATAACCGCCGGTAATCACCTCATGAGGCGAATTCAATAGACGGCTATCGCTGTTTTCGCGAGACTGCGGAGCGTCGGATCGACATGCGGTCCGTCCTCGAAAAAGAGCGCGCGCAATGGATCACCCCGCGCGCAACAAGCCTCGGAGGAGACATAGAAGATGCTGCATCGCCCCAGAGTCACCCGCTCCGTGCTCGCGCTGATGTGCGCGATGTCGTTCATCATGTATCTCGATCGCGTGAACCTGTCCGCTGCGGCCGGCCTGATACGCGACGATCTTCATCTCACCAATACCGACATCGGCCTCGTGTTCGGCGCGTTCGCCTATACGTATGCGATCTGCCAGGTGATCGGCGGATGGTTCAGCGACCGCTTCGGTGCGAAGACGACGCTCGTGCTGTGCGCATCGATCTGGATCGTCGCGACGATCGCGACGGGTTTCGCGGGCGGTGTCGTGTCGCTGTTCTGCGCGCGCATGTTGCTCGGCGTCGGCGAAGGCGCGGCGCTGCCGGCGCAGGCGCGCGCGCTCGTCAACTGGTATCCGGCGAGCAAACGCGGCTTCGTGCAGGGCCTCACGCATTCGTTCTCGCGGCTGGGCAACGCGCTCACGCCGCCGTTGATCGCGTTGCTGGTCGCGTTTGCATCGTGGCGTGCGTCGTTCGTGCTCGTCGGTGCGCTGACGGCGGTGTGGGTCGTGGTGTACGCGTGGTACTTCGCGGATGATCCGCGCAAGCATCGGCATATGACGGCGGCGGAAGAAGCGGAGTTGCCGCCCGAGCACAAGGTCGCCGTGGACAAGACGCGCGAGCCGACGCCGTGGGGGCGTCTGCTCAAGCGCATCTCGCCGACGATGATCGTCTACTTCTGCTATGGCTGGACCGGCTGGCTCTTCTTCACGTGGCTGCCGACGTTTTTCATGCATGGACGCGGTCTCGATCTGAAGAGCTCGGCGCTCTTTTCGGCGGGCGTGTTTCTTTCGGGCGTCGTCGGCAATACGGCGGGCGGCGTGATCTCCGATCGCATTCTGAAGCGCACGGGCAGCGTGGTGTCGGCGCGGCGCAATATGATCATCGTCGCGTTTCTCGGCGCGCTCGTGTTTCTCGCGCCGGTGATGTTCGTGAAGTCGCTGCCTGTCATGGCCGCGTCGATGAGTCTGTCGTTCTTCTTCCTGGAGATGACGATCGGGCCGATCTGGGCCGTCCCGATGGACATCACGCCGAAGCATGTCGGGATTGCGAGCGGGCTGGTGAATGCGGGTTCGGCGATTGCGGGGATTTTCTCGCCGATCGTGTTCGGCTTTGTCGTGGATCGGACCGGGAGTTGGACCTTGCCGTTCGTGGGGTCTCTCGGGTTGCTCGCGGTCGGGATCGGGATGACGTTTTTCATGCGGCCGGATATTGCGTTGGATCGCGACGGCGATGGCGCTTTCGGTTCGGTTTCTGAAGGGGAGTTGAGGCTCGCTGAGCAGCAGGATTAGGGATGGTTGCCCCTTTTGCGGGGCGGCGTCTGGTTTCGTTGGTTTGGTTTTCGCCGGATCCCGGTTTTTTAGT
>NZ_CAJMZL010000055.1:0-26616 GCF_905220305.1 Caballeronia sp. J97
TGGCGATATCGACACCCGTGTTATCCGACTTCACCCGGACCTTCACGTTGTAATCGACCACGCGCTTGACTGGCACGAGTATCTTCACATCTGCCTCCTGATTGATTCGTTATGACGCAGCGCGTCCCAATTCGATATACCGCGCGAGATGATGATCTTCATCGCCCAGTTGATGATCGATCATCACGAGCCGCTTCGCATAGTGCGAGAGGGGCAACTCCCATGTCATGCCGATCCCGCCGTGCATCTGAATCGACTCTTCCGCGACACGGGCACCGATGCGCCCGATCGAATACTTCGCCGCCGACAAGGCGCGCTCGCGCACCACGCCCGATTCACCGACCGCAGCCGCGGCATTGATCGCCGCGGAACGCGCCTGCTCGATCTCCAGAAGCACGTCGGCCATGCGATGCTGCAGCGCCTGAAACGCGCCGATAGGCACGCCGAACTGCTTGCGCGTGCGCAGATACTCGAGCGTATGTTCCTTCGCGACATCCATCGCGCCGACCGCTTCCGACGCGAGCGCGACGAGTCCAAAGCCGATCGCATGCGTGAGCGTCGCGTATCCATCGCCTTCATCGCCGACGAGCGCATCGGCATCGAGCACGACGTCATCGAGCGACACTTCCGCCACGCGTCCGCCATCGATCTTGCGCGAACCGCGCATCTTCACGCCTTGCGCATCGCGCGGCACGACGAAGAGCGAAATGCCCGCCTCGTCATACTCGCCGCCCGACGTGCGCGCCGATACCAGCAGTACATCCGCATGTTCGCCCTGCTGCACGACGCCCTTCGCGCCGTTCAGCACCCAGCCGTCACCATGCCGCGCCGCGCGCGTGTTCACGCGCGCAAGCTCGTAGTGCGAGCCCGGTTCGTCATGCGCGAAGGCCGTGATCGCGGCGCCATCGATCATCTTCGCGACGATCCCTCGATGCTGCTCGCTTCCCGCATGCACGAGCGCGCGTCCGACGATCAGCGCATCGAGGAACGGCTCGACGACAAGCCCGCGCCCGAGCGCCTCGAACACGACGGCCACATCGAAGCCATCGCCGCCGAAGCCGCCGACGGATTCATCGAAGAACATGCCGACGATGCCGAGTTCGCAAAACCGCCGCCACATGTCGCGGCTGAAGCCTTCTTGCGAGCGTGCGATCTCGTCGCGCGCATGGAACCCGTATTGCTCGGCGATGAAGCGGTTCAGCGAGTCCGCGAGCATCCGCCGGTCTTCCGTGTGCTGGAAATTCATCTTCGACGTTCCTTAAAGCCCGAGCATCATCTTCGAGATGATGTTCTTCTGGATTTCGTTGGAGCCGCCGAAGATCGACAGCTTGCGATTGTTGAAGTACTGCGCCGCCGCAGCCGATGCTTCGGCGTCGCTGTCTGCTTCGAGCGCTTCGTCGATGAACGGTTGCGCATACGGTCCCATCGCGCGACGCATCAGCGACGAAATTTCCTGGCGAATCTCCGTGCCGCGAATCTTCAGCATCGAACTTTCCGCGCCCGGCGCGCCGCCGCCGGCCACCGCCGCCAGCACCCGCAGATTCGTCGTCTTCATGTTCTCCAGATCGATCTCGACGCGCGCGAGTCGCGCGGCGAACAACGGATCGTCGATGAGCGCGCGGCCATTGCACCGCACCTTGCCAGCCGCCGCTTTCAGCCGGCGCAGCGCCGCGACCGAAAAGCCCACGCCCGCGATATTCGTGCGTTCGTAGGTCAGCAGATACTTCGCATAGGTCCAGCCCTTGTTCTCCTCGCCGACGAGGTTCGCGACCGGCACGCGAACATCGCTGAAGAAGACTTCGTTGACTTCGTGTTCGCCATCGAGCGTGATGATCGGACGCACTTCGACGCCCGGCGTGTTCATGTCGATGAGAAGAAAGCTGATTCCTTCCTGCTTGCGCGCATCCGCCGACGTGCGCACCAGGCAGAAGATCATGTTCGCGTAGTGCGCGAGCGTGGTCCACGTCTTCTGTCCGTTGACAATATAGTATTCCTGATCATTCTCCATCGTACGCACGGCTGTGGTGCGCACCGATGCGAGATCCGAGCCCGCGCCCGGTTCCGAATAGCCCTGACACCACCAGTCGGAGCCATCGAGAATGCGCGGGAGCCAGTGACGCTTCTGCGCTTCGTTGCCGTACTTGATGAGCACCGGCCCGAGCATGTTCACGCCGAAGGGCACGATGCGCGGCGCGCCCGCAATCGCGCACTCGTTCTCGAAGATGAATTTCTGCACCGCGGTCCAGCCCGGTCCGCCGTATTCTTTCGGCCAGTGATTCGCGAGCCAGCCCCGGGCGTTGAGAATGCCGTGCCATTGCGCCATGTCGTCGCGCGTCAGGCGCTCGCCCGTGCGCGCTTTCTGCGCGAGATGCGCCGGAAGCGATGTTTGCAGAAACGCCAGCACCTCGGCGCGAAACGCTTCCTCGTCTGCGGTGAATTTCAGGTCCATACCTGCGGTTCCATGAAGAGATTGACGAAGACGACGCGTCAGGCCGTCTGATTGAGGCTTGCGAAGTTCTTGCCGCGCTCGACGAGATCGACGATCAACGGCGATGCGCGCCAGAACAGCGGATCTTCCTTCGCGAATTCACGTATGTCGGCGAGGACATTGTCGAGGCCGACGGTATCCGCGTAATGCATCGGGCCGCCGCGATAGCGTGGAAAGCCGAAGCCGTGCATCAACGTGGCGTCGACATCGAGCGGACGCTGGGCGATGCCTTCGTGCACGATGTTCGCGCCTTCGTTGATCATCGCGGCGAGATAGCGGCGCACAATCTGCTCGTCGCTGAATGCGCGCGGCGTTACGCCCGCACGCGCGCGCTCGGCCTCGACGATCGACTCGACTTCCGCATCGTGTACGCCGACGCGCGCGCCCTCTTCGTAGCGATAGAACCCGCGTCCCGTCTTCTGACCGAACCAGCCGCGCTCGCACAGCGCATCGCCGATGCGCACGTAACGCGCGTTCGGATCGCGCGTCGCGGCGCGGCGCTTTCGCGCGGCCCAGCCGATATCGCCGCCCGCGAGATCGATGACCTGATACGGTCCCATCGGAAAGCCGAAGTCGCGCACGGCCTTGTCGATCTGATAAGGCGACGCGCCATCCTCCATCAGATGATCCGCCGCCGCGCGATACACCGCGAGCATCCGGTTGCCGATGAAGCCATCGCACACCCCGGCGCGCACCGCGACCTTCTTCAGCTTCTTCGCGAGCTCGAATCCGGTCGCGACGACGTCGGCGCTCACGCGCGCGGGCACCACCACTTCGAGCAACTTCATGATGTTCGCGGGCGAGAAGAAGTGCAGCCCCAGCACGTCCTGCGGACGCGAAATGCTCGCCGCGATCTCGTCGATGTCGAGATAGGACGTGTTGGTCGCAAGCACCGCGCCTCGCTTGCATACGCGATCGAGCTCCGCGAGCACGGCCTTCTTCACGGCCATGTCTTCGAACACGGCTTCGATGACGAGATCGGCGTTCGCGAGCGCGTCGTAGTTCGTGGCGCCATCGAAGCGTTGCAGCGCGCGCGCTTTCGTTTCGTGCGTCATGCGGCCTTTCGCGATCGACGCGTCGTACACCTTTTCGACATGCGCGCGCCCGCGTTCGAGCGATGCGTCGTCACGCTCGATCATGGTCACCGCGAGTCCCGCATCGAGCAACGCGACCGCGATGCCCGCACCCATCGTCCCGCCGCCGATCACGCCGATGGCATTGAGCGCACGCGGCTGCGCATCGCGCGTCTCGGGCGACTTCTGCGTCTCGCGCTCGGCGAAGAAGGCATGCACGAGACCCGCGCGCTGCGGGCTCTCGCGGCACTCGAGGAATTGCTCGCGCTCGAAACGCAGACCCTCGTCGAACGGCAAATTCAACGCCGCCTCGACGCAGTCGACGATCTTCAGCGGCGACAGCAAGCCGCGCGATTTCTTCTGCGTCTCGGCGCGGGCGGCGGCGATCGCAGCCGCGCTCGCTTCCTTGTCCGCCAGTCCGCGCGCCTGCTTCGTACGGCGCGGCCCGGCTTGCGTCGCGATCAGCTCGTGCGCATAGGCGAGGCCTTCGGCGAACACGTCATCGCTTTGGCCGACGCGATCGACGAGCCCGACACGCAGCGCTTCCTGCGCGCCGACGTGCCGGCCGCTCAGCATCAACGACAACGCCGCCTCCGCGCCGATCAGACGCGCCGAGCGCTGCGTGCCGCCCGCGCCGGGCAACAGGCCCAGTTGCACTTCGGGCAGGCCGAGCTTCGCGCCCGGCACCGCGATCCGATAGTGCGATCCGAGCGCGACTTCGAGCCCGCCGCCGAGCGCCGCGCCGTGAATCGCCGCGATGACCGGCTTGCCGCAAGCCTCGATGCGGTTGCACACCTCGGGCAGCGACGGCGGCACCGCGGGCTTGCCGAACTCGCGGATGTCCGCGCCCGCGATGAAGTTGCGGCCTGCGCCGACGATCAGCACCGCGCGCACGGAGCGATTGGCATCGGCAGCCTCGATCGCGTCGATCAGACCGCGCCGCACGGCGGCATTGAGCGCGTTGACGGGCGCATGGTCGATCGTCACGACGAGGACGCTGCCACGCAATTCATGCTGGACTGCGGTTGCGGTTTCGGGCGCGCTCGAAAGCGTCATGGATGAAGTCTCCTGGGTCGATGTTTGCGGATTGACGTGGAAGCATTCTCGCGGGGACAGGCATCCTTGACAATTACAGCCCCGATTGACAGACTGTCAAATCGCCTTTGACAATCGAGTTTTGCCGTGGACGTCAATGAACTCACGCTGCTGGTCGAAATTCTCGACGCGGGCAATCTGAGCGAAGCGGCGCGACGCCTCAAGATGACTCGCGCCAATGTCAGCTATCACCTGAACCAGCTCGAAAAATCCGTCGGCCTGCAGCTCGTGCGGCGGACGACGCGGCGCGTGGAGCCGACCGAGCTCGGCCTCAAGCTTTACGAGCACGGTCGCTCGATTCGCAACGCGCTGCTCGCGGCGCAGGAATCGGTGTCGACGCTCGGGCAAAGGTTGCAGGGGCGTGTGCGGCTGTCGGTGCCGAGCGGTTACGGGCAGCTCGTGATGTCGGAATGGCTGATCGGGTTCAAGCGCGAGTATCCCGATATCGTGCTCGACGTGATGTTCGAAAATCGCGTCGAAGACTTGTTGCGCGATGAAGTCGACATCGCCGTGCGCGTGATGCCGGAACCGCCGCCGAGCCTCGTCGCGCGCGACATGGGGCCGGTGCGTTACGTCGCGTGCGCGTCGTCCGCGTATGCCGACGCGCACGGCATGCCCACGCGGCTGGAGGAACTGCGCGTCGCGCCGGTGATCACCGCGACGGTCGTCGGCAAGCAGACGCGCGTCGCCGCCTATCTCGACGACGAGCGTCATGAAGTGCTCCTGGAGCCGAGCCTCATTTCGGAAAACTTTCTGTTTCTGCGCGATGCGATTCTCGCCGGCCTCGGCGTGGGCATCGTGCCGGATTACGTCGTCGTGGAAGACATGCGGCGCGGCGAGGTCGTCACGGCGCTCGACGAATGGCGGCTCAGCATCTTCGGCACGCACATGTACATGCTGTACATGCCGAACCGGCATCACACGCGCGCGACGCTGGCGTTCATCGAGTTCATGCTCGACCGGGCGCAGAAGGCCGGACGCGGACGGCGCTGAAGCGCGCGCATCACGCCTGGCGTCCGCGCTCCGCGAACCAGATCGCCACCGACATCGACGCGATGCCCGCCATCTGCATGCCGCTCAGGCGCTGATCGAAAGCCAGCCAGTCGATGACGATGGCCACCGCCGGATAGACGAACTGAAACACTGCGACGCGCGCGGTATCTAGCCGCGCCATGCCGGCGTACATCAACGTGTAGGCCACGCCCGTGTGGATCAGCCCGAGGCCCGCGAGCCACGCCCACGACATGCCCCACGCGGGCCAGCCTTGTTGCATCGGCCAGACGCACAGCAACACCGTGCCGATGGCGCATTGCCACCACGCGAGCACGCCGGCAGGCAACTCACGCAGACGCTTTGCGATCAGGGTCACGCCCGCCATGCACAGCGAACCGGCCAGGCATGCGGCCACGGACATCCAGTAACCCGGTTGCGACGATGCGCCCGCCGTGTGCTCGACGATGCCCGTCGCCAGCACGAGACCGCCCATCGCAATCGATACCGAGACGATGCGTCGTGCGCCGATCGCCTCTTTGAGCCATAACGACGCGAACAGCAGAACCCACATCGGCTGAACGTGAAACAGCACGATCGCGACGCCCGCCGACATTCGCTGGACCGCGCCGAAAAACAGTGCCCAGCTCAGCACCATCAGCATGCCGGCGGCCAGCACCCACGGGAAGTGAGCACGCGTAACGCGCAGAGCGCGTGTCTGGCGGCGCAAGATCACCCAAACGCTCATGCCCAACAGGCCGAATGCGCAGCGAAACCATGTCGCCGTCAGCGGATCGGCCCTGGCTTCGTGCAGAAAAACGCCGATGGTGCCGAGCAGCGCGCAACCGAGCAGAAACGGCCACGCACCCGACGCGCGCCGTGCGTGATCGTGCGCGGCAAAGGCCGCCGCCTGAGGAGTCGATGATCGCGTGTTCATGCCCGAAGTGTGTGCCGCGAAGGATCGAACGAAAAGCGCATAATTCGAACGTCATCCATTCGATTTTCGAAAGCATTTCCGACACCGATGAAACAACACGATCTGCAAACGGACTGGCTCAAGTGCTTCGTCGCCGTCGTCGACGCGGGCTCGCTGTCGAGCGCGGCGGGCGAAGTGCATCGCTCGCAATCGGCGGTCAGCATGCAGTTGAAGAAGCTCGAAAGCGCGCTGGGGCTGCGGCTCATCGAGCGCGGCTCGCGCACGCTCGAGTTGACCCACGACGGACAAACGCTGCTCGGCTACGCGCGGCGGATCCTCGATCTGCACGCCGAAGCCCAGGTTGCGCTTCAGGGCGAGCAACTCACGGGGCGCGTGCGCCTCGGCGTACCCGACGACTACGCGGCGAAGTATCTGACGCCCGTGCTCAGACGCTTTGCGCCGCGCCATAGCGGCGTCGAAATCGAGCTGATCTGCGAACAATCGACATCGCTCATTCCGCGCATCGCGAACAACGAACTCGATATCGCGCTCGTGTCGCGCGATCATGGCCGGCGCGGCACGCTGCTCTTCCATGAGCCGATGGTCTGGGTCGGCGCCACGCAGTTCGAGTCATGGCGGCGCGATCCGCTGCCGATCGCCGTCTATGAAAGCGCGAGCCTCGCACGGCGCAGCGCGATTCATTCGCTCGCGCAGCAGGGACGTCGATACAAGGTGGTCTACAACAGTTCGAGCCTGGCCGGGCAGATCGCCGCCGTCGAAAGCGGCCTCGCCGTGGCGGCGCTCACGCAATGCAGCGCGCCCGAACACCTTCGCATCCTCGGGCGCGATGAAGGTCTGGGGCCGCTGGAACCGATGGAAGTCGCCGTCTATCGCAGCCGCGACTCGCGCGGCTCGAAAGCGGTGGACAGCCTGCACAGCCTGCTCGTGAAGACGCTCAGGCAATCGGCGTCAGTCTGATCGACGTCGATGTGAAGCGATGCCCTCGATCTCCACGAGCAGATCGGCGCGGCAGATATCGGCCTTCAGGAAGCGGACGTTCGCATCCGGATGAAACGCGGCGTGCGCGAGTTCCGTCACGCGCGGCAGATCCGCCGCATGCCGGTAGTAGACCTTGATCTGATCGAAATCGCGCGGCGCATAGCCGCCGATAGCGCCCTGCGCGTCGAGATTCCCAGCGCCGATCAGATGCGCGATGTTGCCGATCGCCACACGCCACTGCGCATCGAGATCGCCTTCGTGCACGGTCTCGTGCCCGAGGATGCTGGCCGTGCCGGACACGAACAGCGTCTCGTGCAGCAAGGTGCCGCGCGCGAAGCTCGGCGATTTCGGACCGTAGCGCTGCGGATATTCATACGCCGGCGTCTGACGCGAGTTCTCGATATGCCGCGGCGAGCTCGCGCGGCACGCCAGAAAATAGAAGCCGACGCCCTCGCCCCATGTGCCGATGCCCGTCGCCGCCGGCATGCCCGATGCATGCGCGTAATCCTGCTCGAATGCGATGGCGCGCCCACGGCAGAAATCGCGATACACCTCCAAGCCTTCCTGATTCGCGCCGTTGATGTGGGGAATGAAGTTCCACATGCGGAAGACCTTCGGGAAGTTCAGCTCCCTGACGAGCGCGAACGCATCGCCATAGGCTTTGCGCGTGGCGTCGGTGTATCGGTCGGACGACGGAATGAAGCCCGCGCAAAACAGATACTCGTCGTCGTGCGCATAGACAAGATCGTTGAAGCACCCGTTGCGAGCCGGCCCGGCGCTCGTCCAGATTTCGGCGAAGCCGTCGCGGGCGTCGTCGCACATCGCGAGGCGCAGCGTCGGCACGCCGTGCTCGATGCACGGCCGCCCGCTCGTCGCGCCGAAGACGATGCGCGCGAGCGTATCGCCGTCGCATGTCGCGTCGTGAGCGATGAACCGGGACTCGATCGTCGCGCTCATCGCTTATTCATCGTCGTGATCGCCGAAGAGGTCCGCGGTCGCGATCCGGTCCTGCTGCAAAGGCGGCAACGCGCCGCTCTTTACCTGTTCGAGGACATCCGGCGGCAACCAGGTCTCTTCCATTGCGGCGATGCCGTTCTCGATCATCTGCTGGAGGAAGAACGATTGCTTGCGCCCCGTTACTTCCGCCAGGAGCCGCAGCCGTTGCTCGAATTGTGGATCGACCCGCACTGCGACCACCTTCAGCTTGTTTTCGGCGGTCCTTCTCACTGAATGCTCCTGTCACGTTTCGTTGCGCGCCGCGAGCGGGCGCGCGCATGCGGTGCTTATACCACAGCCCGATTGCAGCGCGACCCGGGTGCGGGCAACGTACGACCGTGCGGGGCTGTAGTGTGACCTGCGTGCTACCATCGAACGAGCGTCTCGCACCCATCCGGCGAGGCTCGCGCACGCGTCGTACCGCGTCATGAACGAATCAGAAGAACACGCCGCATCCGGCAGCGCCGAGTCTCTGCCGTCGCTGCCTCCGCTCGACTTTCGCGCCGCGCGCAGGCGGCTCTTCGCTGCGCTCGTTGCGTCGATCGTCATTCCGTTCGCATTTTTCTGCCTGTACGGTTACTACACGTACGAACGCGCATTCGACGAAACCGGCGCGTCGCTCGAGCGTCTCGTGCGCATCGTCGACGAGAAAGCGAACACCGTCTTCGACATCAACCGCGAGCTCATCTCGCGCATCGACGAAATGCTCGGCAGCGGCGACGCGGACTTCATCGCACGCAGTCAGTCCGACCTGCACGAACGGCTCGCGCGTCTCGCGCAGGACCACCCGCAGATCGCCGCGCTCTCCGTGCTCGACAGCCACGGCCGGCTCGTGCTCAGCAGCCGTTTTTTTCCGGCGCCCAGTGTGTCCATCGGCGATCGTGCCGATTTCATCACGACACGCGACACGCACGCGGCGTTCCACGTGTCCCTGCCCGAGCGCGGGCGCGTGAAGAACACGGACATCATCAATACGCTGAGCGCACGCTATGCGAAGGACGGCCGCTTTCTCGGCGTCATATCGATTGCCGTGCGACGCGGCTATCTGATCGACTTCTATCGCGAACTCACCGCGAGCGAACCCGCGCTCACGCTCGCGCTGCATCGCGACGACGGCGCCGTGCTCGCGCGCTATCCGCCGCCGTCCGCTCCCAATGCGCCCGATCACCATTCGGTGCTCGCCGCCGCTTTCTCGCAAGGCAAGCCCACTGGACTCATGCGTTACATGTCTCCGCTCGACAACGACGAAAAGCTCGCCGCGTGGCGGCGCGTCGGCGACTATCCGGTCTATGCCGCCGCCGGCTTTTCGATTCACGACGTGCGCCTCGCGTGGTGGCGGCGCGATGTATCGATCGCATCGATCGCGCTGATTCCGAGCATCGCGGTGTGGGCGCTGATCGGCTTCTCGCTGCGCCGCCTGAAAGCCGAAGAAGCGGCGTGGCATAGCTGGCGCGGCGAGCTCGCGCTGCGCCGCTCGGCTGTCGCGGCCACGCGGCGCTTGCAGCGCATGGGCGCGCTCGGCAATCTGGTCGCGAGCGTCGCGCACGACTTCAATAATCTGCTGATGGTCGTCACGTCGAACATGGAAATGGCGCGGCGCAAGGGTTTCAACGGCCTGGAAAAGGAAGTGCGCGCGGTCGAGCGCGCATCGAGCAATGCGCAGTCGCTCGCGCGCCGCCTGATGAGCGTTGCGCGCCGTCAGCCGCTGCAGATGCAGGTGATCCGGCTCGATCGCTGGATGGCCGAATCGGAGCCGCTCGTGCGCGCGTCGGTGGGCGACAAGGTCACGCTCGGCACGCGCGTGCCGGACACGACGTGGCCCGTGCGCGTCGATGCGACGGAACTGACATCGGCGCTCATCAACATCGCGGTGAACGCGAAGGACGCGATGCCCGATGGCGGCGACTTTCGCATCGATTGCAGCAACGTGCGTCATGCGAATGCCCGCGAAGGTCTCGGCGGGGGCGAATACGTCGTGATCTCGTGCAAGGACAGCGGCATCGGCATGCGGCCCGACGTCGCGCGGCAGGCGTTCGAGCCGCTCTTCACGACCAAGAGTGCGGGCGCGGGCACCGGACTCGGCCTCGCGCAAGTGCTGGCTATGGCCGAGCAGGCGGGCGGCACGGCGCGGCTCAATTCGGCGTGGGGCTTCGGCACGACCATCGAAATCTATCTGCCGCACTGGACCGGCGAAGAGGACGCGCCCGCCCGGACGCCGCCCGTCGAGGCGGTCAAGCGCGATGCGCCCTCGTCCACCGTGCTGCTGGTCGAAGATAACGCGGAAGTCGCGGCGGGTTTGTGCGCAGTGCTCGACGTGCTCGGCTGGCAAGCGCGCCACGCCGCTTCCGGCGATGCCGCGAAGCAGGTGCTCGAAGCCGGCGGTGAATTCGATCTCGTGCTCTCGGACATCCAGATGCCCGGCAATTACGACGGCATCAAGCTCGCGGAATGGATCAAGTCGACGCGCCCGAAGCAGCCGGTCACGCTGATGACAGGCTATGCCGACCAGCTCGACGAAGCGCGCCGCACAGGATTTGCGATTCTCGCGAAGCCGTTCAATATCGACGAACTGCAGAGACTGCTGAACGGCCTGTCGACGCGCGCGGGAAAGTAGGTGCGATCAGCGCGCACGCAACCCGCGTCATCTGGATTCCCGCGATTCGCCGAATGCCACGCGTGTGCATTGCTTAGCAGATTCGCTTCGTTGGCGATTGCGGCGCGCTCCCATAACGTATGCGGATGACGTGTTGCGGATCGTGACGCCTATCCGTCCGCGGCACGACGCGTCCTTTCGAAAGCACAAATCCCAGGGAGTATCGATCTTGTCTCGAACCATTTCATCGCGCGGGCCACGGGTGGTCGGCATCGGCGGCACGACGCGGCCTCAATCGTCGACCGAACGGGCACTCGCATTCGCATTGCGCGGTGCGCAGGAAGCCGGCGCGAGCGTGCAACTCTTCGGCGGCGCATTCCTGCACAGCCTGCCGCACTACGCGCCCGAGTCGCGCGAACTCACCGACGAACAACATGAACTCATCGAAGCCGTGCGCGCGGCCGATGCGCTCATCATCGCCACGCCGGGCTATCACGGCGGCATCTCGGGCCTCGTAAAAAATGCGCTCGACACGCTGGAGGAATTGCGGCTCGACGAGCGTCCGTATCTCGACGGCCGCGCGGTCGGCAGCATCGTCACCGCTTATGGATGGCAAGCGGCGGGCACGGTGCTCACGTCGCTGCGCTCGATCGTGCACGCGTTGCGCGGCTGGCCGACGCCGTTCGGCGCGACGGTCAACACGCTGGAAACGCGCTTCGAATCGGCCGACACGTGTTCCGATCCGAAGGTCGTCGAACAGCTTCGAACCGTGGGGCGGCAGGCGTCGGGTTTCGCGCTCTCGTTCGGCGCGGCGCGCGCGGACGACTATCACGCGGTGCAGCGGCGCGTCGAACTCGCGCCGCATTGAGTCCCGCGATGAAGCTGCACATTGCGTGCAGCTTCGTGATTCGTTTCAGTGCACCGGTGATTCTCCGGGCAACTGAAACGCGTCGACGGTATAGCCCATGTTGAAATAGCCCGCGCGGGCATAGACGGAAATATGTTCGAGCTGCTCCGCGCGCGTGGTTTCGCTCGCGCCGTGCGCGGCCTGCGTCGCCGCGTCTCCGGTGAAACGCTTGCGCGCGCGCGCCGCCGGGTCCGACAGCGCGTGCCAATAGTGAGTCAGGAAGTGCGGCATGGCTCGCCTCCTCGATGCATGAACACCCTTACTCTAGGCTGTCAAAAACACCTCGACAAACAAGCTTTTCTGCAATGCATTGCAGGCCGCACCGCTTTGGCGCATCAGGCCGCGTCCGCTTCTCCGCGCGCCGCGCGCCCCGCCTGCGATTGCTCCAGATGGCGCAACAGCAGCGTCACCATCATGACGACCGTGAACGCGAGAATCACGAAGAACACCGCGAGCGGCGTCAGGATCTGCACCGACACGAAGCCCGCGAGACCCATCATCACCGACGAAACGAGCAGCAGCGAGCAGCCGAGGATCGCCGCCGTGAGGCCCGCGATATGCGGAAAGAGCGAGTTGCCCTTCGCCATCAGGGTCGGATACATCGCGCCCGCGCAGAAGCCCATCACGAGGACCGGCACGGCCAGCGTCCAGACGGTGAGGCCGATCACGAGCGACAGCAGCAGCATGACGAGCGCCGCGCCCGCCATCACGCGCGCGCCGATGTAGAGCCTTTGCTCGGCGCTCGGCAGGCGCGGGCCATGCAGGCGATTCGACAGACCGCCAAGGAAATACATCATGCCGATGGCGAGCGCGAGATAGCCGAAATACGTCGGCGGTTTGTGCAGCGTGTTCTGTACCATGAACGGGCCGACGATGTTGAACACGAGCAGAATGCTGTAGCACAGTCCTTGCGCGAGAAAGCAGCTCTGAAACACGGGGCTCGACAAAACCTTGCCCGCGTTCGCGAACAGCGTGCGCGGCGCGAGATGAACCGGCTTTTGCAGAGTCTCGCGATAACGCCAGACGAGCGTCCACATCACGATCGAATAGACGAGCAGGAACACGAGGCACGCCTTCCAGCCGAACCATTCCTGCAGATGCGCGCCGATCACGGGCGCGACGATCGGCGCGACCCCCCAGGCGATCGACATATACGTGAACGCATGCATCAGCGCCTGGCCCTTGAACGAATCGGTGATGATCGTCTTCGCGAGCAGATTCGTCGCCGCGATGCCGAAGCCCTGCAAACAGCGCGCGAGCAGGAAGGTTTCGAGACTCGTCGCGGCGAGCGAAAGCAGACAGCCGAGCGTGAAGACGACCAGACCGAACGCCAGTACTTTTTTACGGCCGCAGGCATCGGCGATGGGGCCGAACACGAGCTGGCCGATCGCATACGCCGCCATGTAACCGGACACGCTCGACTGGATCGCTTGCGGCGACGTGGCGAAGTAACGCGCCATCGCGGGCAGCGCGGGCACATAGATATCGATGGCGAGTTGCCCAGCCGATGCGAACAGACAAACCAGAAACAACAGAAAACGCGGGGAATTCTTCGAGGGATGAGCGTGGGTCATGACAACGATGAATGAGCGAAGGCCGACGGCCTCTTCGGGCCGGTCCGGATGGCGGATTCATCGTATTGTGCCTGTCATCGCGAGGATCGGCATGAAGCCCACGTCGCGCACGTGTCAACCGGCGCGCTTGCCGTGCTGATCGATCCACAGACGCGCCCAGCGCCACGCATAGGCGATCGCGTGATCGGCTTCGAAAAAATAGTCGAGCGCATCGAACGTGAAAGACGCGGCATACGGAGCCGCGCCGCGCCCGATGATCAGGTTCGCCGCAAAGAGGCCGCTCGGCAAGGCGCGCGCGGATGGCTCGACGTCATATCCCTTGTATCGCATGAATGTCCCGTGTAATAAGCGTGCGAGCAGTTCATGCTAGTACGGAGGATGCGACTTCCCAACGAATGCATCGACGTTAGCTAATCCGGCGCCGAAACGAATTCATATCTTGCCATCCAGAATGGGATGCGACTGGCCGGGTATCGGCCGCCCGCGATTGTCGGTCGGCACCAGCTGCGTCTGAAAGGCGACGAACAGCGCCTGGAACTTGCCGTCCACTTCGACCATCACCGCGCCGTCCTGAAGGACGCCGTTCTCGTCCGAATGGTCTTTGACATGACTGCCCCTGCCCGGCTTCGGGTTGCCCTGATTCATATGCGTCTCGTGCAGCCCGTCCTTTCCCGGTTCGAAGAGGAAGCCGAAGCCATAGACGGTGATGTCTTTCACGGGCTTCCATCCGAGGCGATCGTCGCTGTAGCTGGGCGTTTTATAGACGAAGTCGACGCCGGCCGCCGACATGTCGAGTTGCAGCATCTCGTTGAGGAGCGCGTTGATATCGTTGTGCTCGTCCTTGGTGTCGAGCGGGATCGGGCGCATCGCGCCGAGATCGAGAAGCCGCGTGTCGTGCACGTAATCGAGCTTCGGGAAGTTCGATGTCGAAACGCCCGCAGGCAGCTTGCCGAGATCGGCCGTCATCGGATGATCGAAGTACTGGTTCCATAGATACAGGACGAGATAGCCCGCCGGTCCCGTCAGCGAACTGTCCGATTTCACATTGGTGACGATGTTGAACGGCTTTCCCTGCGCGTCCTCGCTGACGATCACATAGTGCGGATCGCCCTTGTAACCTTGAAGAAAGGGAACGCCGAGCCTGACCGTGCCCTTGAAGACAACGTATTCGTTGCTCGCCATGATGATGCTCCGTGAAGTGAGCGACCATTGGATGCGGCAAGTGTGACATCCTTTCGAGCATCGCGTGTCCAGGCCCGATGCGCAATACGGGAAATGCCGCCATCATAGGGCGCTCCACAACAAAATTCCCGTTGGGTACACTTGGCCCGCTCGCAGGACGCGTCCTGCAAATCCAGACGAACAGAAAGAAGATATTCGGAGCCAGTTTGAGAAAGCGAGCCACGGTCATCTGTCGAAAGGGCAACCACATTCTGCTGGTCGCGCGACGTCGCACGAAATGGGCGCTGCCCGGCGGCATGCTCAAACGAGGCGAGCATCTGCAAGACGCCGCGCTGCGCGAACTGAAGGAAGAAACGCGTCTCGCGGGCAAGTCGGCGAAATTCCTGTTTCAGCATCGGGGAAGGCAGAAGCATCATCACGTCTTTTTCTGCGCCGTGCCGAAAAGCGCGAAGCCGCGCGCGAGCAACGAAATCTCGCGATGCCGTTGGGTCCATATGTCGGAGATTCAACGGCTCGCCACCAGCGCACCGACCAAGATGATCGTCAAGGCGCTCAACGGTAATCGCGGCAAGCGCTGACTCGATTTCGTCGATAGCTGTCCGGAGTCGAAAGCGCGCGTTGCGTGAACCGCCTCACGCGCCGCGTCCCGTCGCATCGCCATACACCACGCGCACCGCGGGCACGAACCACGCGAGACACAAGCCGATGAACGCCGCCATCGCCGCAACGACGAGCCCGACGTGAATCGATGCGACGAGCGCCATGCGCGCCGAGTGCATCATCGTCATCGCGTCGGCCGACTGGCCGGCGGCGACGAGGCGCTCGATCAGCGCGGACTGTTCGGCGCGATCGATCAAAAGGTCCGGGCTCGCGAATGACTTGAGCCACTGCGTCGCCTGATACGAATCGAGCGGACGATGCACGTTCTGCGCGTAGAGATGCCCGAGCAACGCGCCGGTGATCGCGGTGCCGAGCATGCCGCCGAAAATGCGCAGCGATTGCAGCAAGGCCGTGACCGCGCCGATCTGCTCGCGTGCGACGATCTGTTGCGAGCAGATCGTGAGGTTCGTCGCGACGAGTCCGAGGCCGAGCCCGCTCGCGCCCATGCACGCCATCCACACGGCGTGCGGCTCGTGTCCATCGAGCGAAACGAGCGCGAGGCAGCCGGCCACGCACAGCGCGAGGCCCGCGTACATCAGCACGTTGGCGCGCGGGATGCGCGTGACGATGCGGTTGTTGATCATGCTGCCGACCGTCGTGCCGAGCAGAAGCGGCGTGATGAGCATGCCCGAATCATGCGGCGACATGCCGTAGCCGCCCTGAAACAGCAGCGGAATATAGAAGGCCATCGAGAAAAGCGCGAAGCCGCCGAGCACCGAGATCGCGAAGAGCGCGGCGAGCTTGCGGTCCATCAGCACATCGACGGGCACGACGGGATAGCCCATGCGCTTC
The DNA here is from genome assembly GCF_905220305.1 of Caballeronia sp. J97. Lineage (NCBI taxonomy): Bacteria > Pseudomonadati > Pseudomonadota > Betaproteobacteria > Burkholderiales > Burkholderiaceae > Caballeronia > Caballeronia sp. J97. Next base: position 16,266 of record NZ_CAJMZL010000055.1, read on the forward strand.
TCCCAGAAGTACAGCGTCGCGCCGAAGACCAGCGTGACGAGCGAAAGCACGATCGTCGTGCGGCTCAGACCTTCCTTCGGCAGCAGTTCGATCAGCAGTTGCAATGCGCCGAGCGTCACAGCGACGACGCACGCGCCGAGCCAGTCGAGCTGAATCCGCCCGCGTGCTTGCGCGTGACGCAGGTTCGGGACGAACAACAGCACGAACATCAGCGAGACGATGCCCACGGGCACATTGATGAAGAACACGAGCCGCCAGCCGCGCATCTGCGTCAGCATGCCGCCGAGCGTCGGGCCGATCACGTTGGCCACGCCGAATGTCGACGTGACGAGCACGAGCCAGCGCAAACGCAGCTTCGGATCGGGAAAGAGATCGGCGACGGCGGCGAACACCGTGCCGAGAAGAATGCCGCCGCCGATGCCCTGGACGCCGCGCGCGATCACCAGAAATAGCATGCTGTTCGCGAATCCGCACAGCACGGACGCCGCTGTGAATAGCACGATCGCCGCGAGCAGAAACGGCTTGCGTCCGTACAGGTCGCCGAGCCGCCCGAAGATCGGAATCGTGATGACGGAGGCGAGCATGTACGAGGTCGCGACCCACGCGTACAGATCGAAGCCCTTCAGCTCGGCGACGATGCGCGGCATCGCAGTGCCGACGATGGTCTGGTCGAGCGCGACCAGCATCGTGACGAAGGCGATGCCGAGCATCGCGAGCAGCGATTCGCGGAACGGCAGACGTTGCCGCCCCGGATCGTGGAAGCCGATGAACGCGTTCATGACGTGCGCGAGCACGCGCTGGCCGACGCGCCCGCGTGGCGTGCGTTACTGCCCGCCCTCTTGAATCGTCAGAACATTCTTCACGGACTTGACGCCGTCCACGCCTTTCGCGATCGATGCGGCCTTGTCGATCTGCGTGCCGTCGGCGGTATGGCCGGCAAGCGTGATCGCGCCGTTCTTCGCGATCACGTTGATGCCGTTCGTGTCGACTCCGCCCTGCTGCAGCGCCTGCGACACCTTCTTGCTGAGCGCACGATTGGCCTTGCGCGTTGCCGATTTCGAGCTTCCGGCGCTCGCGGACGGCGTTGCGGACTGGGTCGAGCCGGCATCGCTGGTCTGGGACCACGCGTTGACGGAGAAGGCAATCGCTGATGCGACGGCGGCAAATCTGAGCGCATTGATCGTTTTCATCGCGTGGCTCCGGTGATTTGAGTGGCTTGGGTGCTTCGAGAGCACGATGCATTCTAGTCGGCGCTTCGCGACATCGCAGGGAATCGGGCCATTCACCGCGCGAACGCGCGCAACTGCGCGGGCGTCAGGAAAAAATCGCCGTTGTCCGCGAGCTTGCCGACCATGAAATCAATGAACGTTCGGACGCGAAGCGGCTGCTCCGTTCGATGCCGGTAGTAGATGTAGATCGATTCGCGCTGCGTCATATGCCTCGTGAGCAAGGGCACGAGGCGCCCCTCGCGGATATGCGTGACCGCCGAAAAGCTGCCGAGCTGTCCGATCGCGAGACCGGCGAGCACGGCATCGGTTTCCGCATCGATATCGTTCGCGCAGAGCGCCGCCGCGATCTCGCGATAGACGATCTCGTCGCCGATCATGAACTCCCACGGCGCCTGCTTGCCGGTGTTCGCGCGGCGATACCCGGTGCAACGATGCGACGAAAGCTGCTCTACCGTGCGCGGCGCGCCGTATCGCTCGATATACGCGGGCGACGCGCACACGATGAGCTGGATCGGCACGAGACGCCGGGCGATCGCGCCACCGGCGGGCGGCGAGCCGCCACGCAGCCCGACATCGGCGCGTTCCTCGACGAGATCGGTGAAATGATCGTCGAAGCGCACATCGAGCGCGACATCGGGATAAAGCGCGGCGAACTCCAGCACCGACGGCCACAGCGCACGCCCGAGCGCTTTCGGCGCGCTGATGCGCAACGGCCCGGCGATGTCTTCCTTTGCGCTCTTCGCATCCGCGATGGCCGACGTGAGCATCGCAAGCGCCGGCTCGACGCTCTGCAGCAGGCGCTGCCCTTCTTCGGTCAGCGAGAGCTTGCGCGTCGTGCGATGAAAAAGCCTTACGCCAAGGGACTTTTCGAGCTGCATCACCGCGTGACTCGCGGCTTGCGGCGAAATCCCCTGATCAATGGCCGCCCGCCGCAGATTGCCGAGCGTGGCGGCGCGCACGAAGATCGAAATGGCGCGGACCTCGTTCATGGAGCGCTCCGATTCGCAAATAAAGCTTGATTATCACTCCAGCGTTCGACGGCTAGTTGATGCGAATCCGGCGGCCTATGCTTCGTTCACCTTCACCACCGACACAACGGAGCACATCATGAGCAACGCCACCCAACAGCAATACAAGCGCGTCTGGTTCATCACGGGCGCATCGCGCGGTCTCGGCGCGCTGATCGCCCGCGCAGCGCTCGACGACGGCAACGCGGTCGTCGCCGCCGGCCGCAATATCGCGGCGATCGTCGAGCGGCTCGGCGAATCGCCGGCGCTGCTGCCGGTCGCGCTCGACGTCACGAACGAAGCACAGGCCAGGGCAGCGGTCGAGGCCGCGCTCGCGAAGTTCGGCCGCATCGACGTGCTGATCAATAACGCGGGCTTCGGGCTGCTCGCGGCCGTCGAGGAGTCGAGCGACGCGGACGTACGCCGCATGTACGACACCAACGTCTTCGGCCTGCTCAACGTGACGCGCGCCGTGCTGCCCGCGATGCGCAAGCAGAAGAGCGGCCATGTCGTGAACATGTCGTCGGTCGGCGGCTACCGCGCGGCGGCCGGATTCGGCGTCTACAGCTCGACGAAGTTCGCCGTCGAGGGCATCACCGAGGCGCTGCATGCCGAGTTGAAGCCGCTCGGCATCCATGCGACGGTCGTCGAGCCGGGTTACTTCCGCACGGACTTTCTCGATGCATCGTCGCTCGTGGTCGGCAAGGAGATCATCGACGATTACGATGCGACCTCGGGCAACGTGCGCCGCTTCGCCGTCGGCATGAATCACAATCAGCCGGGCGATCCGCAGAAGCTCGCGACCGCGCTCCTCACGCTCGCCGATGCCCGAACGCCGCCGCTGCGCCTCGCGCTCGGCACCGACACGCTGAAGGCGATCACGGAGAAAAACGCGCACGTCGCGGCGGAAACGCAAGCGTGGCGCGAGTTGTCGAGTTCCACGGACTTCGCGGTCTGAGCGCATTCGAAACCAGGAGCGGCGTCGTGAAAGACGCCGCTCGAAAGCCATAATGCCGCGACCATCTTCAACATAATCGCGCGGCCATGAGTCAGGCCGCACAAGGCTTCGACGGCTTCATCGGTATCGGCCCTGCGTTGACCGTCGTTATATCCGCACGTATATTCCGATGACACCAGGCCCCGACCAACGACAAGATGCCCCCACGCCAGAGGTAAGCAAGATGTCCAGGGAAAGCATCGACTCGCACATGATTCGCGTGCTGCATACGCTCCTCACGGAGTCGAGCGTATCGCGCGCCGCCAGTTTGCTCGGCCAGTCTCAGCCGACGGTGAGCATCGCGTTGCGCCGCCTGCGTGAAATCACCGGCGACCCTCTGCTCGTGCGCAGCGGCAGCCGGATGGTGCCGACGAGCCACGCGCTCACGCTGATCGAGCCCGCCGCGCAGGCGCTCAGCAATATCGACGCGATCCTGCATCCGAACACCACGTTCGATCCTGTCGCGAGCACGCGCACGTTTCGCATCGGCTCGCCGGATTATCTCGATGTGTTCTTCGTGCCCGCCGTCATCGATGCGTTTCATCAGGCCGCGCCGCTCGCCAAGCTCGAATTCAAGCATCTGATGATGGTCGACGGCGGCTATGAAAACGGCCTCGAAACGGGCCTGCTCGATCTCGTCATCGGCAACTGGAGAACGCCGCCGGAGCATCTGCATCTGCAGCCGTTGTGCAAGGACGAGCTCGTGTGCCTGATGCGCGCGGATCATCCCGTCGGCGTCGGCGAGCTCACGCGCGATGCGTACGAACGCGCCGAGCATCTGTCGGTCACGACCTATAACACGACCGCGTGGGGCACCATCGATACGGAACTCGCGCGCAACGGCCTCACGCGCACCGTGACGACCACGCTGCCCTACTTCGGCATGGCGCCGTATGTGCTCGTGCGTTCCGATCTTCTTTTCACGACGACGCGCGCGCTCGCATCGCACTATGCGCGAATCTTGCCGTTGCGCATCGAGCCGATTCCCGGCGCGACCAACGCGCTCACCTACTATCAGCTCTGGCACGAGCGAACCCATCGCAGCGCGGCGACGCGCTGGCTGCGCAAGCTCGTCACCAACGTGTCGCGCACGCTCATCAAGAACGTCGCCTGAAAGCAAAAAGACGCCGCACGAAACGTGCGGCGTCAATGCGTTCTGTCGATGGCATGCGATGCGACAGGCCTTCATCGAAACATCGTCGAACGCGACGCGGGTCGGTCAGAAGCAAGCTGCGTCGTTATCGTTGTTCGATCGGCTCAGAAGCAGCCCGCCGCCATCGCCTTGATGAGCGCGGCCTTGCCTTGCGTCGCCGCGCCGAGCAATGCGAAGCCGAGCGCGCGCTTGTCGGCGGCGTGTTCGCACAGCGCGGCAAGACCGTCGAGCGGATCGTCGCTCGCCGGAGCGAAACGCCATGTGCCGGTTTCGCTCGGCGGCACGACGACCGTCGGCGATGCGGGCGCCTTCACCGTGATCGGCATCACCGGAAACTCGACGCGTGTCGGCTCTCCGGCGAGCGTGCGCGCCAGTGCGCGCGCCGCGTGCATGATCGGCAGGACGTACGGCTGCACCTTGCCTTCGATCGCGGCGCAATCGCCCAATGCGTAGATATCGGGTGCGCTCGTCCTGCACCACGCGTCGGTGCGAATGCCCATGTCGATCGCGAGCCCTGCCTGCGCGGCCAATGTGACGCGCGGCGCAAGACCGATCGCCGACAACACGACATCCGCGCCGAGCACTTCGCCGTCGTTGAGTTCGATGTCATAGCCCGCATCGCGCCGGTTCACCGCTGCAACCGATTGCCCCAGCCGCAGGCGAATGCCATGACGATCCAGCGCGCGCGCGAACGCATCGCCTGCCGGTTCGGGCAGCAATCGCGAGAGCGGCGTGGCCGCGGGATCGATCAAGGTCACGTCATAACCCGCGAGCGCGAGATCGTTGGCGAACTCGCAGCCGATCAACCCCGCGCCGAGCAGCGCGACCGATTTCGCGCCCTCGATGCGCGTCCGGAAACGCGTGTAATCGTCGAGGCTGTTGACGGACAGCACGTCGGGCGCGCCATCGCCTGAAAGCGGAACGCGGCGTGCGTCCGCACCGAGCGCGAGCACGAGCTTCGCGTAACGCAGCGGCGCGCCGTTCACGAACACCTCATGCCCCTCCACCGCGATGCGCTCGACCTTGCGATGCGCGATGATCCCCGCATTCAGTTGCGCGCGCATCGCGCCCGCGTCGAACGTGACGAGCTCTTGCGGCGCCTTCTTCATTGCGAGCGCATTCGAGAGCGTCGGCTTCGAATAGAAATCGCCGGCATCCTCGCTGATCAGCACGATGGGCACGTTCTTGTCGAGCTTGCGCAACTCGCGCGCGACCGTATAACCGGCGATGCCCGTGCCGACGATGATCACGCGATCTCCGATGTCGGTGCTCATGCCGTCACCGCCTGCATGTCGAAGTCCTGCTTGCCGGTGCCGCAATCGGGGCACAGCCAGTCGTCGGGCACGTCTTCCCAGCGCGTGCCCGCCGCGATGCCGGCTTCGGGCAAACCTTGCGCTTCGTCGTAACGGAAGCCGCAAATCACGCATTCCCAGATCTTCATGATGATGTGCTCCGTATGCGCTTCAGCGCACGTAGTGCTGACCGAGACCGATCTCCGCGAGCGCGCGCCGATAGGCGCCCGACGATCGATCGGCGAGAATCGGCGCTTCGGCGGCGCGATCGATCGGCAAGTCTTCGGGACATTGCAGCTCGACGATCGCGCGGTCTTCCTCGAACACCTGCCGATTGAACGCATAGACGTCGTCGAGCGGCAAGTCCTTGTCGAAGTTGCGAGCGATGGGCACGAACAGACGCGTGAGGCGCGCCGACACGGGACTCGCCGCATTGAGAATCGCGAGCCGTCCATCTTCGGGAAAATGCACGGTGAGACGCGCGAAGAACGGCACGTCGACTTCGAAGATGCGCCGCCACAGGAAGCCTTCGGGCGCGCGATGCTGCATCGACTTCGGGAAGTTGCTGACGGTGCTGACATACTCGGCGCGCATGCCGTTCGTGCGGCGCTCGACGGTGTAGTTCGGCACCACGGGATTGCGCCGGTCCGCGAAGCTGTGGTGATGAATCCACGCGAAATGCGCGACATCGATGAAGCCTTCGGTCTGCCGTCCCGCCGATGCATTGATGTCGATGGAAGGCGGCAGGATCTGCTGAAAGCCTTCGGTGTTCCATGCCGGGAAGTCGGGCAACGGCTGCTTTCCGCCGCCGAGCGAGACCCAGACGAGACCGTACGCTTCCTGCACGGCGTAAGTCGTCAGGCACAGGCGCTCGGGAATGGGGCCGCCTTCCTGCGACGGGATGTGCTTGCACTTGCCGTCCACGCCATACGCGAGGCCGTGATACGGGCACACGAGGTTGCCGTCCTCGACCCAGCCCTGACTCAACGGCGCGCCGCGATGCGGGCACACATCGCGTGCCGCGGCGAGTGTGCCGTTCGAGCGGAACACGACGATCGATTCATCGAGCAGCGTCGCCCTGAACGGCTTGTCCGCGATATCCGATGCGAACGCGACGGGATGCCAGTACTGGCTCAGGATGTCCCAATCGTGCGGATCGAATGTGCAGTTGCGGGGAAGGTTGGGCGCGCGCTGAAACGTGAGCGGCGCGACGGTGGGGGTCGCCATGTTTGTTGTCTCCAATCTGCCGGATCTTTGAAGCGGTCTTGCCCGATGCGACCGCCTGGAGACAACGATATCGATGCGCGCCCTGTCGCCCAATCCCTCGGGCGACATTGAGTCTATGTTCCGGAGGCAATGGGTTGTGAGGTGCGGTGCGCATCGCACCTTGCTGGAACTGCCGAAAATGAAAAAGCCGCTCCGAAGAGCGGCCTTTTAAGCTCGATGCCGACGCAACCTCAATCGTCGAGCAAGGACAGATCGCGCACCGCGCCCTTGTCCGCCGACATCACCAGCTTCGCGTACGCCTTCAGCGCGGCCGAGACCTTGCGCGGGCGCTGCTTCGCGGGCTTCCAGCCCTTCGCGTTCTGCTCCTCGCGACGGCGCGCGAGTTCCTCATCGGAGAGCAGCACGTCGATCGTGCGCTTCGGAATGTCGATGCGGATCTTGTCGCCGTCGCGCACGAGACCGATCGCGCCGCCCGCCGCCGCTTCGGGCGAGCAGTGACCGATCGACAGGCCCGAGGTGCCGCCCGAGAAACGTCCGTCCGTCAGGAGCGCGCACGCCTTGCCCAGACCCTTCGACTTGATGTAGCTCGTCGGGTACAGCATTTCCTGCATGCCGGGACCGCCCTTCGGACCTTCGTAACGAACGATCACGATATCGCCGGCCTTGACCTTGTCGTTGAGAATGTTCTCGACGGCCTCGTCCTGCGATTCGGTGACGTGCGCCGTGCCTTCGAATACGAGAATGCTTTCATCGACGCCCGCGGTCTTCACGACGCAGCCATCGAGCGCGATATTGCCCGTCAGCACCGCAAGGCCGCCTTCCTTCGAGAACGCGTGCTCGTAGGAGCGGATGCAGCCCTCGGCGCGGTCCGTGTCGAGGCTCGGCCAGCGCGTGTTCTGACTGAACGCGGTCTGCGTCGGAATGCCGGCGGGGCCTGCCATGTAGAAGGTTTTGACCGCTTCGTCGTCGGTGAGCGTCACGTCCCATTGCGCGAGCGCGTCTTTGAGCGTCGGCGCGTGCACCGTCGGCACGTCGGTGTGCAGCTTGCCCGCGCGATCCAGCTCGCCCAGGATCGCCATGATGCCGCCCGCGCGATGCACGTCTTCGATGTGGTACTTGTTCGTGTTCGGCGCGACCTTGCACAGTTGCGGCACGATGCGCGACAGGCGGTCGATGTCCTTCATCGTGAAGTCGATCTCCGCTTCACGCGCGATCGCGAGCAGGTGCAGGATGGTGTTGGTCGAGCCGCCCATCGCGATATCGAGCGTCATCGCGTTTTCGAACGCCTTGAAGCCGACCGAGCGCGGCAGCACACGCGACTCTTCCTGCTCGTAGTAACGGCGCGCCAGCTCGACGATGCCGCGTCCCGCGCGCTTGAACAACTGCTCGCGGTCGGCGTGCGTCGCGACGACGGTGCCGTTACCGGGCAGCGAGAGGCCGAGCGCTTCGGTGAGGCAGTTCATCGAATTGGCCGTGAACATGCCCGAGCACGAGCCGCACGTCGGGCACGCGGAGCGTTCGACTTCGGCGACTTCGGCATCCGAATACGACTGGTCGGCGGCGATCACCATGGCATCGACGAGATCGAGTTTCTTCAGCTCGATGGCCTTCGTCTTCGGATTCGCAAGGCGCGTCTTGCCCGCTTCCATCGGGCCGCCCGAAACGAAGATCACGGGAATGTTCAGGCGCATCGCGGCCATCAGCATGCCCGGGGTGATCTTGTCGCAGTTCGAGATGCAGACCATCGCGTCGGCGCAGTGCGCGTTGACCATGTATTCGACCGAATCCGCAATGATCTCGCGGCTCGGCAGCGAATACAGCATGCCGTCGTGACCCATTGCGATGCCGTCATCGACCGCGATGGTGTTGAACTCCTTCGCGACACCGCCCGCGGCTTCGATCTCGCGCGCGACGAGCTGGCCGAGGTCCTTCAGATGGACGTGGCCCGGCACGAACTGGGTGAACGAATTGACGACGGCGATGATCGGCTTCGAGAAATCTTCGTCTTTCATGCCGGTGGCGCGCCAGAGCGAGCGCGCGCCCGCCATGTTGCGTCCGGCGGTGGAGGTTTTGGAACGGTATGTGGGCATCGTGGTTGCTGTTGGAATTTCGCGGGATGAAAGCGGGCCACGAGGGTGAGGGCCCTTGCGCCGGGGCCGCCGGCCTTTTGGGTCGGGGAGGCGCGAATTTTGGGATTATCCCATACCTGCTTCGTCCATTCCGCTTCGCCTCGCAGCCTGCACCAGCGCGCGAATCGCCCAGCGCCTGACCTTGCGCGCGCGCGCATCGTCGAGTTGGAGGACGTCCTTGCAGACGATCATTGCCTCGGTGCCGATCACGAGCGCAAGCGCCTGAGTCAGCGTGTCGAGCGTAGCGGGCCCGAACTGATCGTACGCAGGCGCCAATGCCGCCTCGATCAGCGGCGTGCGGCGGTTCTGCCGCGACGGCACTTCGTCTTGCGACCCGCTCTTCGCCACGCGCTCCAGCGAATGCGCGAGCATCATGCGCAGCGGCCCTTCGTTCGCGAGAATCATGTCGTGCAGCGCGGCATCGACACGCAGCAGGCGCGCGACCGGATCAGCCGATGCGCGCGCGGAAAAGAGCGTGTTCGCATCCGGCGTGTCGACATCGAGCGATGCTTCGAGCAAGAGCGCGTCGATTCTCGGGAAATGCCGGTACGCCGTTGCGCGCGACACCATGGCTTCGGCAGCGACCTCTTCGAGACCCGGCTTTTCCCCTTGCTTCATCAGCCGCGATGCCGCCTGCAGCAGGTCCTTGCGCGTGCGCTGCTTCTGCTTCTCGCGCGTCTTCGTTGCGGGTTCCGCCATATCAGGACTGCGGCAACTGGCCGATGATCGCCGCCAGATCGACCCACACGTTCTCGCGCCGGATCTGCCCGCTCTCACTGAACTCGACGACATGCAGCATGCGGAATTCCAGCGGACGCCCCCGCCCTTCGAGTCCGAACGGCCTGCCCGGCGCCTTGCCGCGCCACATCGATTCATCGATGACGAAGCCATCGCCATGAAGACGGCGCAAGCACTCGACCCGGCTCTCCGAGAGATCCGCGAACAACGCTTCATAGAATGGCCGCGCGCCTTCTCGTCCATGCGCCGGGCCCGCGGGCCAGCCGACGACATCGTGCTCGACATCGTCCGTGAGCGTGGCGAGTACGCCTTCGACATCGTCGCGCCGCTCGAATCCGAAGTGCTCTTCGATCTTCCGGTCCATCTCGACAGGGGTCAGCGTCATGATCGCCTCCTCGCGGGTCATCGCTTTCCAGATCATTTTAGTGAGACAACAGTCTCATTACAAGATCGAAATATCGGCGCGCTCGATAGCGATGATCGACTATGCGATCACTTCACTGCATGCGGAAATCTTGCGGAAAGAAAAATGGCGCAGCCCCTTTCGAGGCTGCGCCATCGTTCCCGCGAATCCGGATA
>NZ_CAJMZL010000056.1:0-23721 GCF_905220305.1 Caballeronia sp. J97
CTAGTACTCCTCACTTCAGTAGCAGTAGGCAGTAGCAGTAGGCAGTAGCAGTAGCAGAAGCAGAAGCAGTAGAAGCAGTAGAAGCAGTAGAAGCAGTAGAAGCAGTAGAAGCAGTAGCAGCAGTAGCAGCAGTAGCAGCAGTACCGAAGTCATGCAGTGAAGTACTACGTAGTGCAGCAGTACCGTAGCTAATCGAAGTAGAAGCAAGCCGCAGTACCGAGGGCGTCTGTTCACAGGAACGGCCGCCCTTTTTCTTTTTTTAAGAAACGTTTAAGCGACGCCCCGTAAGCTTCCTTCATCGATAAAGCGCGCTCCCGTAGAGCGCATCCCCTCGTCAGGAGCACACGATGAAAGCGAAGATTCTCACCCGCAGCGCCGTCGCGGTGGCTGTTGCCGTTGCCTTGTCGGCGGGCTACGTGGCGGGTCATAACAACGTTCCTGCGCCACAGGTCATCGCGCCTGCTCAAGCCGCGATGATGCCCGCCGAAGCTGCCGCAAAGACGGGCATTCCCGACTTCTCCGGTCTCGTCGAGACGTACGGTCCGGCCGTGGTCAATATCAGCGCGAAGCACGTCGTCAAGCAGACGTCGAACCGTCGCAGCCAGAATCAGGTGCCGATGGACCCCGACGATCCCTTTTATCAGTTCTTCAAGCGCTTCGGCGGCATGCCCGGCTTCGGCGGCGGCGATGGCGGCCCCGGTGCGGACCGTCCGAGCGAAGGGCTCGGCTCGGGCTTCATCGTGAGCAGCGACGGCTACATCCTGACCAACGCGCACGTCGTCGACAACGCCAATATCGTCACCGTGAAGCTCACCGACAAGCGCGAATACCGCGCGAAGGTCATCGGCGCGGACAAGCAGTCGGACGTCGCCGTGCTGAAGATCGACGCGAAGAATCTGCCGACCGTGAAGATCGGCGATCCCAACGGCAGCAAGGTCGGCCAGTGGGTCGTCGCGATCGGGTCGCCGTACGGGTTCGACAACACCGTGACCTCGGGCATCATCAGCGCGAAGTCGCGTGCGCTGCCCAACGAGAACTACACGCCGTTCATCCAGACCGACGTGCCGGTGAATCCGGGCAACTCGGGCGGTCCGCTCTTCAATCTGCAAGGCGAAGTGATCGGCATCAACTCGATGATCTATTCGCAGACGGGTGGCTTCCAGGGGCTTTCGTTCGCCATCCCGATCAACGAGGCGATCAAGGTCAAGGACGCGATCATCAAGACGGGCCATGTGGATCGCGGCCGACTCGGCGTGACGGTGCAGGGCATGAATCAGACGCTCGCGAATTCGTTCGGCATGACGTCGCCGCAAGGCGCGCTCGTGAGCTCGGTCGAGCCGGGCGGACCGGCGGCGAAAGCGGGCCTGCAGCCGGGCGACGTCATCACCGCGCTGAACGGCACGCCGGTCGCGGATTCGACCTCGCTGCCGTCGCAGGTCGCGGGTCTTGCGCCGGGCACGTCCGCGAAGGTCACGGTGTGGCGGGACAAGAGTTCCAAGGATCTTTCGGTGACCATCGGCGCGCTGAAGGACGCGAAGACCGCCAGCGCGAACGCGGGCGGCGGCGACGGCGCGTCGGCGCAGGATGCGCGCCTCGGCGTCGCGGTGCGTCCGCTCACGCCGGAAGAGCGGCAGAACGATTCGCTGTCTCGCGGGCTGCTCGTGCAGCAGGCGGGCGGTGCGGCGGCGAACGCGGGCATCCAGCCGGGCGACGTGATTCTCGCCGTGAATGGCCAGCCGGTCACGTCGGTGCAGCAGTTGAAGACGATGGTTCAGCACGCCGGCGACAGCATCGCGCTTCTGATCCAGCGCGACGATGCGCAGATCTTCGTGCCCGTCGATCTCGGCTGACGCGCGGGCGTCGCCCTACGCGGGCACGAACCATGCTCCACGGTTCCTTGGTGCCCCATCGCGTGAAGCTGACGCATCGGGCGTGACGCCGCTGGCGCCTTCGGGCGCGGCGGCATCGGACAAAGGAGCAGAAACATGACGAGCAGAACCACGGGCAAGCTGGCAAGCGCGCTTCTCGTTGCCGCATTGAGCGCGGGTATGGCGGGCGGCGCCTGGGCGCAGGCATCGGGTGCGACGACGGGCGGTACGTCGACCGATTCGTCGAGCGCCGGCAACACCAACGGCGGCGGCCTGCCGCAGATCGAGCAGAAGGGCGACGTCTCCTACACGTCGGGCGGCGTGGGGCTCGACGAATCGCGCGCATTGTTGCGCGAACAGGCCCACTGGCCGCTGTCACTGCGCTTCACGGGCCCGACCACCGACTACCTCTCCGGCGTGCATGTGCGCATCGTCGACGGCAAGGGCGGCGAAACGCTTTCCACCGAATCGATGGGCCCGTACATGCTCGTCAAGCTGCCGCCGGGCAGCTACACGGTCTACGCGAAGTACAAGGATCAGGAGAAAAAGCAGGCTGTGACGGTCGCGGGGCCGGGCAAGGCCAAGGCGGCGTTCCACTGGAACATTCAGTAAGCGCGGGCGTCGAAAGGGGAAGCACCCGGGGCATCGAAAGCGCTCACGCAGCATCGGAAGTTTGTCTCATAATCAAGCCACGGGTGTCTCGATGACTCGTGGCTTTTTCTTGGGATGTCGGTTCTCACGCGGGAGGCGCAGCACGATGGGCATGGAACTGAACGACGGGCACGAAACGGCGCATCACATCGAGATCACGCTGAACGGCCGGCGCTGCCGCGTGATCCATCAGGGCGTGACCTACGCCGATACGCACGCGTCGCTTACGCTCGTCGAAACGGGCGCGGAGAAAGTGCACTACTTCCCGCGCGCCGACGTGAACATGGCGCGTCTGGAGCGCTCCATCCACACCACGCATTGCCCGACGAAGGGCCAGGCCACGCACTATCACCTGCTGACCGAAGACGGTCCGGTCGAAAACGCGGCGTGGAGCTACGAATTGCCGCTCGACGCCGCCGTCAAGATCAAGGGCTATCTCGCGTTTTACGGTTCGCGCGTGGATCGCATCGACGAGACATCCTAGGCGCGCATCCGAACAGACATCCCCCGTCCGCTCAGCCATAACGAACGCATGCGACCGTTGCCCCGGAGGCTCAGATGGAAGTCACCGATGCGTTGTGCGTTCCGCTCGATTCGGCGCACGTCCGGGAGGCGCTTTCCGATCTCGCGCTGCTGCGCGCGAGCCTCGACAACTGCGAGTCGTTCACGCGCACGCCCGGCGGCGAGTATGTCGTCCGGCTGATCGTGCCGCTCGGCGCGCTGCGGGCGCACTACGAGATTCGCGCGCACGCCGCCGGACGCACGCGTCAGACGGCGCACGCACCGAGCGAAACCTCCGAACCCGAAGACGCCGTCTACGCGCGCACGCTGAGCTTCAAGGCGCGCGGCGAGGGCGTCGGCTCGTTGCGCGGGCAGATCGCGGTCGCGCTGAATCCAGACGACGACGGCGCCGCGACCTGGATCGAATACACCGTCTGGGCGACCGTGTCGGGGCCGCTGGCCGGCTTGCCCGCGCGTCAGATCGAGAACGCGCTGCGCGAGGGCGCCGACGAATTCTTCGCCGAGTTCTGCGAAGTAGTCCGCGCGAAGCACGGCTTGCCGTCGATGCGCGCGGCGGGCGAGAGCGCCGCGCGCCGGCATGTGTTCTTGCGGCCGGGCGCGATGTCGGCCGCGTTCTCGCGTCGCTCGGGCGCGACGCGCACGCCTTCCGCGGATGCTTACGCGAGCGGCGTATTGCGGCATCGGCTGCACGGCCATGGCTTCGTGCGTCACGAGCGCGATCATTCGCATGATCCGCATCCGCTCGGCTTGCCGGTGTGGGCGTGGGCGGCCATGCTCGTGTGCATCGCGCTGTTCGCGTATTTCGCGCAGCACGTCGGGTTGTAGCGCGCGTCACGTGCCCCGAAACGCCCGTCGATAAGCCGATGGCGACGTCTTCAGCGTCTGCGCGAACTGCTGGCGTAGCGTCGCGCCGGTGCGCAAGCCGCTTTGTTCCGCGATGCGATCGATCGGCAGGTCGGTGTCTTCGAGTAGCCGCTGCGCGAGCGCGACCCGTTGCCCGATGAGCCACGCGCCGACCGTCGTTCCCGTCGTGTCCCGAAAGCGCCGTGTAAAGTTGCGACGGCTCATCGCCATGCGCGCGGCGAGCGCATCGAGGGAATGATCCGCTTGCAGATTGGCGCGCAGCCAGTCGAGCAGCCCCGCGAGTTTTTCGCCGTTCGCGCGCGCGGGCAGCGGCTCGTCGATGAATTGCGCCTGGGAACCCTGCCGGTGCGGCGGCACCACGAGCCGCCGCGCGACCTGATTGGCTGCGTGCGAGCCCGCCAGCTTGCGCAGCACGTGCAAACAGCAATCGAGTCCGGCCGCGGTGCCGGCGGACGTCGTGATGGTGTCGTCGTCGATGTAGAGCACGTTCGGATCGAGGCGCACGCGCGGATAACGGCGCGCGAAATCGTCGGCCCACGCCCAGTGCGTCGTGGCCGCGCGGCCGTCGAGCAGGCCCGCCGCCGCGAGCACATACGAGCCGAGACACAGTCCGACAATTCGCGCGCCGCGTGCGTGCGCCGCACGCAGCGCGTCGAGCAGCGCATCGGGCGGCGTTTCGCCGGGATCGCGCCACGACGGCACGATGATCACATCGGCCGTATCGAGCGCGTCGAGCGCGTGATGAGCCGCGATCGTAAAGCCCGCCGATGTCGCAAGCGCGTCCGGCTCGGCCGCGCAGACGCGAAAATCGAATGACGGGACGCCGGTTCCGCCGCGCTCCTCGCCGAACACGATGCACGGCACCGCGAGATGAAAGGGGCTGATGCGGTCGAACGCGACGACGGCGATCGAATGGCGTTTCATGATCGGGCACCGGAAGAAAGGCTGATTCGGCATTTTGGCCCGAATCCCGCGAAAGTTGGCGATCGGGCCACTTCGGCGGTTGCGCGGGTGCGGCGACAATGCTTCGACCCATCGAAAGGAGCTGACCATGCCGCGCCGCGCCCTGATCGTCATCGACGTGCAAAACGAGTATGTCGATGGCAACCTGTTGATCGAATATCCCGATGTGAACGTGTCGCTCGCCAATATCGCCCGGGCGATGGACGCCGCCGAGAAGCACGGCGTGCCGGTTGTCGTCGTGCAGAATTTCGCGCCGGCGGGCGCGCCGATCTTCGCGCGCGGGTCGGCCCTGGCCGAGTTGCACGAAACGGTGGCGTCGCGGCCGCGCGCGCATTACGTCGAAAAATCGCTACCGAGCGCGTTCGTCGGCACCGATCTCGCCGACTGGCTGACGGCACACGACATCGACACCGTCGTGATCGCGGGCTACATGACGCACAACTGTGACGATTCGACCGTGAAGCACGCGGTGCATGCCGGTCTCGCGGTCGAATTCCTCGCGGACGCGACCGGCGCCGTGCCCTACGAAAACAGCGCGGGCCGCGCCAGCGCGGAAGAAATTCACCGCGTGTTCACAGTGGTGATGCAGTCGCGCTTCGCCGCCGTCCTCGACACCGAAAACTGGATCCGCGCGCTCGAAACCGGCGAGCCGCCCGCGCGCGACAACATCTATGCGTCCAACCAGCGGGCGCGCGCCGCGACTTCAGGCGCGGGCCGCTGAGAGCAGGGCGGGGCTGCAACGCAAGGCGTCGAAGCACGCGTCGATGAGCGCTTCGGCGTCGCGCTCCGGATGGACGATGTCGGGCAGCATCAGCGAATCGTGCAGGATGCCAGTGAAAAGGCAGTGGAGCATGGCCGTCGCGCGGTTCGTGTCGAGCGTCGCGGGAAGCTGCTGCTTTTCGACGGCGTTGCGCAGCGCCCGCTCGATGCGCTCCATGCCGTTGCGCATGTTGTTCTGGTGCCGCTCGCGCACCGGTCCCATTTCCTCGACGAACTCGCATTTCATGAAGAGGATGTCGAAGACGCGGCGGCGCTGCTCGTCGGCGGTGATATTGCGCATGCACCAGACGAAGAGCTCATGCAGACGGGCGAGCGGGTCTTCTTCCTTGCCGTCGAGCGTGGCTTGCACGAGTTCGTCGAGCGGCAGCAGGCTGCGGTCGAACATCGCGTTGAAGAGATCGCCCTTGTTGGCGAAATGCCAGTAGATCGCGCCGCGCGTGACGCCCGCCGCGTGCGCGATGTCCGCGAGCGTCGTGCGCGACACCCCTTTTTCGTAGAAGACGCGCTCGGCCGCGTCGAGAACACGATTGCGCGTCGCCTGCGCTTCTTCCTTGGTTCGTCTGACCATATTCTGCGGCCGATGGCCGTCTGCTCCTGCTGCTGCCGTTGAAGAGCCGCTTTGAAGCGGCTTTGTCGAAGATTCGTCGAACGTAATCGATTCCCCGAGGTGGTTTCTTCTCATCGCCAATGGGGAGAAACACGTACGGTTTTTTACATTCATTCGTGAATGTATATACAATACCACCCGTTTACGAATAGTCACAAATCCATCCGACGGGCGGATTTCGAATAAGCTTTCGTCTCCATTGCCCGATCCGGCCGTCCGTTGGCCGCGGGCGACGCCTCCGAGCGTCGCGCAAGGGCATGAGGCGCACGCCGCTGGCTGGCGTCGCCGCTCACTCGTCGGACAGGTTGGTGTATTCGCAGCGTCCTGAAGGACGCTCGTGCGCGGCATTGCCCGGGGAAGGCCGCCGCGCACCCAAATTTCACTCTCAGTCTCAGACAGAGGTCGCTCCATGCGCGTCGAACGGGTTCCATTCCGCTTAATCACCGCCGCGACGGCTGCCGTGTTCCTGGCAGCGTGCGGGCAAAAACAGTCAGCGCCTCCGCCGCAAACGCCCGAAGTGGGCATCGTCACCGTGCAGCCGACGAGCGTGCCGGTCGTCGTCGATTTGCCGGGCCGCACCAATGCCTATCTGGTCGCGCAAGTGCGCGCCCGGGTCGACGGCATCGTGCTGCGCCGTGAATTCACCGAAGGCGCCGAGGTCAAGGCCGGTCAGCGGCTCTACAAGATCGATCCGGCGCCGTACATCGCCGCGCTGAACAACGCGAAGGCGACGCTCGCGAAGGCACAGGCGAACGTCGCGTCGCAAAACGCGCTCGTGTCGCGCTACAAGATCCTCGTCGCGGCCAATGCCGTGTCGAAGCAGGATTACGACAACGCCGTGGCCGCGCAAGGCCAGGCCGTGGCGGACGTCGCCGCGGGCAAGGCGTCGGTCGATACGGCGCAGATCAACCTCGGCTACACCGACGTCGTCTCGCCGATCACCGGCCGCACCGGTCTGTCGCAAGTCACGCCGGGCGCGTATGTGCAGGCGAGCGCCGCGACCCTGCTCACCACCGTGCAGCAGCTCGATCCGATCTACGTCGACCTGACGCAATCGAGCGTCGAGGGCCTGCGTCTGCGCAGGCAGATCCAGGAAGGGCGATTGCAGACCGAAGGCATCCACGCCGCGAAGGTCACGCTCGCGCTGGAAGACGGCCGCACCTATACCGAGCAGGGCAAGCTGCAGTTCTCCGACGTGAGTGTCGACCAGAGCACCGGTTCGGTGACCGTGCGCGCGATCTTCCAGAACAAGGACCGCGTGCTCTTGCCGGGCATGTTCGTGCGTGCGCGCATCCAGGAAGGCACGAACGACCACGCGCTCGTCGTGCCGCAGATCGGCGTCACGCACGACCAGAAGGGCACGCCGACCGCGCTCGTCGTGAACCTGGACAACAAGGTCGAATTGCGCCAGCTCGTTACGGGCGGCACCTTCGGCAACAACTGGGTGGTCGACAGCGGCCTGAATCCGGGCGATCGCGTGATCGTGAACGGTGTCGAGAAGGCGAAGCCCGGCATGCAGGTGAAGCCGGTCGACGCGAAATTCCCCTACCCGGCCTCGGACGCTCAGGCGGCATCGGCACCCGGCGCCGCATCGGGCGCACAGGGCGCCGCCGCTCCGGCGAACGCGAGCGGTGCGAGCGGTGCGCAAGCCGCATCGGCCGCGTCGGGCGCGTAATAAAAGGGAGCCTGTTACATGGCAAAGTTTTTTATCGATCGACCGATCTTCGCGTGGGTGATCGCGATCATCCTGATGCTGGCGGGGATGGCGTCGATCTTCACGCTGCCGGTCGCGCAGTATCCGACGATCGCGCCGCCCGCGATCCAGATCAGCGCGACCTATCCGGGCGCATCCGCGAACACCGTCGAAAACACGGTCACGCAGGTGATCGAGCAGCAGATGACCGGCCTCGACCACTTGCTGTATCTGTCGTCGACCTCCGATGACTCGGGCACGGCCACCGTCACGCTGACGTTCGCGGCGGGCACGAACCCCGACATCGCGCAGGTGCAGGTGCAGAACAAGCTGCAGCTCGCGACGCCGCTGCTTCCGCAAGTCGTGCAGCAGCTCGGCACGAAGGTCACGAAATCGAGCTCGAGCTTCCTGCTCGTGCTCGCCTTCGTGTCCGAAGACGGCAGCATGAGCAAGTACGACCTCGCGAACTACGTGGCGTCGAACGTGGCCGATCCGCTCTCGCGTATCGACGGCGTCGGCACCACGACGCTGTTCGGCTCGCAGTACGCGATGCGCGTCTGGCTCGATGCGACCAAGCTCACCAATTACGCGCTGACGCCGGTGGACGTGAAGAACGCGATCACCAATCAGAACGTTCAGGTGGCGGCGGGCAGTCTCGGCGGCACGCCGGCGGTGCCGGGGCAGATGCTCCAGGCGACCATCACGGAAGCGACGCTGCTGCGCACGCCCGAGCAGTTCGGCAACATCCTGCTGAAGGTGAATCAGGACGGCTCGCGCGTGCTGCTGAAGGATGTCGCGCGCATCGAGCTCGGCGGCGAAAACTACAACTTCGACACGAAGTACAACGGGCAGCCGACAGCCGGCTTCGGTATCCAGCTCGCGACGGGCGCGAACGCGCTGCAGACGGCGAAGCTCGTGCGCCAGAAGATCGACGATCTGTCGAAGTACTTCCCGCACGGTCTGGTGGTGAAGTATCCGTATGACACGACGCCGTTCGTGCGCCTGTCGATCGAGGAAGTGGTCAAGACGCTGATCGAAGGCATCGTGCTCGTGTTCCTCGTGATGTATCTGTTCCTGCAGAACCTGCGGGCGACGATCATCCCGACGATCGCGGTGCCGGTCGTTCTGCTCGGCACGTTCGCGATCATGTCGGCGGTGGGCTTCTCCATCAATACGCTGTCGATGTTCGGCCTCGTGCTCGCGATCGGCCTGCTCGTCGACGACGCGATCGTGGTCGTGGAGAACGTCGAGCGGGTCATGTCCGAGGAGCACTTGTCGCCACGCGAGGCGACCCGCAAGGCGATGGGCCAGATCACCGGCGCGCTGATCGGCGTGGCGCTCGTGCTGTCGGCGGTGTTCGTGCCGGTGGCGTTCTCGGGCGGCTCGGTCGGGGCGATCTATCGACAGTTCTCGCTGACGATCGTCGCGGCGATGGTGCTGTCCGTGATGGTCGCGCTGATTCTCACGCCGGCGCTGTGCGCGACGATCCTCAAGCCGCATCCGGAAGGGCATCAGCCGGAGAAGAAGGGCTTCTTCGGCTGGTTCAACCGTACCTTCAACAAGAGCCAGGAGAAGTATCACAGCGGCGTGCAGCACGTCATTCGCCGCTCGGGCCGCTGGCTGATCATCTATATCGTGGTGATCGTCGCGGTGGGCATGCTGTTCCTGCGTCTGCCGAAGTCGTTCCTGCCCGATGAAGACCAGGGCACGATGTTCGTGCTGGTGAACGCGCCGTCCGGCTCCACGCAGGAATACACGGCGCACGTGCTGAAGGACGTGCAGGACTATCTGCTGAAGGACGAGAAGTCGATCGTCGAGTCGGTGTTTACGGTGAACGGCTTCTCGTTCGCGGGCCGCGGCCAGAACTCCGGTCTCGTGTTCGTGCGGATGAAGGACTACGCCGAGCGTCAGCACAGCGACCAGAAGGTGCAGGCACTCGTCGGGCGGATGTTCATGCATTTCGCGCCGTACAAGGACGCGATGATCTTCCCGGTCAATCCGCCTTCGATTCCCGAACTCGGCACGGCGGCGGGCTTCGACTTCGAGTTGCAGGATCGCGGCGGCCTCGGCCACGCGAAGCTGATGGAAGCGCGCAACATGCTGCTCGGCATGGCCGCGAAGGATCCGACGCTCGCGCAGGTGCGTCCGAACGGCCTGAACGACACGCCGCAGTTCAAGGTGAATGTCGACCGCGAGAAGGCGAGTGCGCTCGGCGTCGCGGTGACGGACATCGACCAGACGTTCTCGATCGCCTGGGCGTCGCAGTACGTGAACAACTTCCTCGACGTCGACAACCGGATCAAGAAGGTCTACGTGCAGGGCGACGCTCCGTTCCGCATGAATCCGGAAGACCTGAACAAGTGGTACGTGCGCAATGGCGCCGGAACGATGGTGCCGTTCGGTTCCTTCGCGACCGGCAACTGGACCTACGGCTCGCCGAAGCTCGAACGCTACAACGGCATCTCGGCGGTGGAAATCCAGGGCGCGGCCGCGGCGGGGAAGTCGACCGGTCAGGCGATGACGGCGATGGAAGCGATCGCGGCGAAGCTGCCGGCGGGCATCGGCTACGAATGGACGGGTCTTTCCTATCAGGAGCGCCAGTCGGGCTCGCAGGCGCCGATCCTGTACGGCATCTCGATCCTCGTCGTGTTCCTGTGTCTCGCGGCGCTGTACGAGAGCTGGTCGATTCCGTTCTCGGTCATCATGGTGGTGCCGCTCGGCGTGCTGGGCGCGCTGCTCGCGGCGACCCTGCGCGGTCTGGAAAACGACGTGTTCTTCCAGGTCGGCCTGTTGACGACGGTGGGCCTGTCGGCGAAGAACGCGATTCTGATCGTGGAATTCGCGCGTGAGTTGCGGATACAGGGCATGTCGACGGTGGAAGCGGCGATGGAAGCGGCGCGCCTGCGGTTGCGCCCGATTCTGATGACCTCGCTCGCGTTCATTCTCGGCGTGCTGCCGCTCGCGATCAGCAACGGCGCGGGCTCGGCGAGCCAGCACGCTATCGGCACCGGCGTGATCGGCGGTATGTTGACCGCGACCTTCCTCGCCATCTTCATGATCCCGATGTTCTTCGTCGTGATCTCGAAGTTCAGCAAGAGCAAGGACGTGCCGGCGCCGGGCACATCGGGCGACGTCGAAGGTCCGCATGGCGGCTCGCCGAATGGCTCCGATAAGGAAGGACATTGACATGCTTAAACATTCCTTGATCGCGGCCGCCGTAGCGGTATTCGCCGCGGGCTGCACGCTCCAGCCGAAATACGAACGGCCGCCCGAGCCCGTCACGCAGACGTTCCCGGAGGGCGGCGTCTACGCGCACCAGCCGGATGCGTCGTCGAGCGCGAGCAACGGCCGCAGCGCGAACGGGCAGAGCGCGCCGGACATCGGCTGGCGCGATTTCTTCGCCGATGCGCGCCTGCAAAGGATCGTCGAGCTCGCGCTGAAGAACAACCGCGACCTGCGTGTTTCGGTGCTCAACGTCGAGGCGGCGCGCGCGCAGTATCAGATCACGCGCGCCGGCCTGTTCCCGACGCTCGATGCAGCCGCGTCGCAGACCAAGCAGCGCACGCCGAAGAACCTGTCGTTCTTCGGCAACACGATCTCGAACGAGTATTCGGTCGGCCTGAACGCGTCGTGGGAAATCGACTTCTTCGGGCGCATCCGCAGCCTGAAGGACCAGGCGCTCGCGCAATATCTGTCGACGGCGGAATCGCGCAAGGCGGCGGAGATCGCGCTGGTGTCGTCGGTGGCGGACCAGTATCTGACGATGCTCGCCTACGACGACGCGCTCGTCGTCACGCAGAACACGCTGAAGACCGCGCAGGAGTCGTTCCGCATCACGAAGCTGCAGTACGACAACGGCACGGGCACCGAGCTGGATCTGCGTCAGTCGGAAGGCGTGGTCGAAGAAGCGCAGGCGAATCTGCAGCAGCAGGCGCGTCTGCGCGCGCAAGCGGAGAACGCCCTCGTGCTGCTGGTGGGCGAACCGTTGCCCGCCGATCTGCCGACGGGCATGCCGCTCGACACGCAGAATCTCCTCTCCGACATTCCGGCGGGCCTGCCGTCCGATCTGCTCACGCGCCGTCCCGACATCGCGGCGGCGGAGCAGTCGCTCCTCGCAGCCAACGCGAATATCGGCGCGGCGCGCGCGGCGTTCTTCCCGAAGGTGTCGCTGACAGGCAGCTTCGGCACGCTGTCGCCGACGCTCGGCGGGCTGTTCAAGCCGGGGTCGGCCGCGTGGTCGTTCGCGCCGCAGATCTCGGTGCCGATTTTCGAGGGCGGCCAGAACAAGGCCAATCTCGACCTCGCGAACGTGCAGAAGCGCATCGAGATCGCCAACTACGAGAAGGCGATCCAGACTGCGTTCCGCGAAGTCGCGGACGGCCTCGCCGCGCGCGGCACCTACGACGAGCAGATCAAGTCGCTCGAGCGCTTCGTGAATTCGCAGAGCCGGCGTCTGGAGTTGTCCGATCTGCGCTATCGCAACGGCGTCGACAGCTATCTCTCGGTGCTGACCGCACAGACGGCGTTGTACGAGGCGCAGCAACTGCTGATCACGGCGCGGCTGAACCGCCTGACCAACCTCGTCGATTTGTATCAGTTCATGGGCGGCGGATGGATCGAGCGGTCCGGCGACACGCCGCGTCCGGCCGATGCGCCGGTCGATTACGGCTCGCAAGGCGCGCCGCAGCCGGCATCGGCCCCTGCGGCAGGTTGACTCGCCTCGAAGTGAAGCGAACAAGGCCCGGCCATGCGCCGGGCCTTTTTTTAACTCCGCTTACATCCGGCAAGGGCAAGGACAAGCGGCACGACGCGGACTTCGCCACGATGTTTCAGTAGTGCGACGAGTTCGCCATATTTGTTCCAATGCGGGGCAAATTTTCACATAAATGCCGGTTAATTAGGCTTCCTCATCGCGCGTGATATCTATAATCGGCTGCTTGTCGCAGTCGGTGTTCACGAAGTCCGGTCCGGGCATCGCGTTATACATTTAGTTATCCCAAAAATATGGCCACTCTTTTCGAGAGCGCGGCCAGATCCATCCAAGGCAAGGACGGGCCCGACCGAAGGCCCGGACGTAGCGATCCGCGACTTTTCGCATCGCACGACAGCCCGTCGCGCGCGGACCGCCCTGAGCGCGAGGACGCGCGCCTTTTCTTTTTCAGTCACCACAGAGGTCTGCGTTCCATGCGTCTCAAACGGATTCCATACCGACTCATCGGCGTCACGACGGTCGCCCTGCTGGCAGCCGGCTGCGGGGAGAAACCTCCCCCGATGACCCAGCGCACGCCGGAAGTCGGCGTCGTCACGCTCGAACCGGCCGCGGTGCCGGTCACGACGGAACTCACGGGCCGCACGAGCGCTTTCCTCGATGCCCAGGTGCGCGCGCGCGTCGACGGCATCGTGTTGCGCCGCGAATTCACCGAAGGCGGCCTCGTCAAGGCGGGGCAACGGCTCTACAAGATCGATCCGGCGCCGTATATCGCGCAGTTGAACAACGCGAAGGCGTCGTACGCGAAGGCGCAGGCGAATCTCGTGTCGACGCGCGCGCAGGCCGAGCGCTACAAGGTGCTCGTCGCGGCGAACGCCGTCAGCAAGCAGGACTACGACAACGCGGTGGCCGCGCAAGGCCAGGCCGAAGCCGATGTCGCATCGGCCAAAGCCGCGATCGATACCGCGCAGATCAACCTCGGTTATACGGATGTCACGTCGCCGGTCTCGGGGCAAGCCGGCATCTCGCAGGTCACGCCGGGCGCCTACGTGCAGGCCGCGCAGGCGACGCTGATGGTCACGGTCCAGCAGCTCGACCCGATGTACGTCGATCTCACGCAGTCGAGTCTCGACGGTCTCAAGCTGCGCCGCCAGATTCAGGAAGGACGTCTTTCGACCAACGGGCCGAACGCCGCCAAGGTCACGCTGATTCTCGAAGACGGGCGGGTCTATCCGGAGCAGGGCAAGCTCCAGTTCAGCGACGTGACGGTCGATCAGTCCACCGGATCGGTGACCTTGCGCGCGATCTTCATGAACAAGGACCGCGTGCTGCTGCCGGGCATGTTCGTGCGCGCGCGCATCGAGGAAGGGGTGAACCCGAGCGCGCTCGTCGTGCCGGTGCAGGGCGTGACGCACGACCAGAAGGGCACGGCGATCGCCATGGTCGTCGACAAGGACAACAAGGTGGCGTTGCGTCCGCTTGTGACCTCGGGCACCTACGGCCAGAACTGGGTGGTCGACAGCGGGCTGAAGCCGGGCGACCGCGTGGTCGTCGAAGGCATCGACAAGGTGCGTCCGGGCATGGGCGTGAAGGCCGTGCCGGCGCATCTGCCGGCAGCACCGGCCGATCCCGCCGCGGCAGCCGCCGGACCGGCCTCGGGCGCAGGCAAGGCCGCCGCCGGCGCCGGCGCATAAGGTCGGGGGAGACGCTTCATGGCCAAGTTCTTTATCGATCGCCCGATCTTCGCATGGGTGATCGCCATCATCATGATGCTCGCGGGCCTCGCGTCGGTATCGACGCTGCCCGTCGCGCAGTATCCGACCGTCGCTCCGCCGTCCATCCAGATCAGCGCGACGTATCCGGGCGCCTCGGCCCAGACCGTGGAAAACACCGTCACGCAGGTGATCGAGCAGCAGATGAGCGGCCTCGACCATCTGCTGTACCTCGCCTCGACTTCGGACGACAGCGGCACCGCCACCGTCACGCTGACCTTCGCGGCCGGCACGAACGCCGACATCGCCCAGGTGCAGGTGCAGAACAAGCTGCAGCTCGCCACGCCCAATCTGCCGCAGGTCGTGCAGCAGCTCGGTATCAGCGTGACCAAGTCGAGCAGCAGCTTCCTGCTGGTGCTGGCATTCGTGTCCGAAGACGGCAGCATGTCCCGCGAAGACCTCGCGAACTACGTGGCATCGAACGTGCAGGATCCGCTCAGCCGTCTCAACGGCGTCGGCACCGTGACGCTGTTCGGTTCGCAGTACGCGATGCGCATCTGGCTCGATCCGAGCAAGCTGACCAAGTACAGCCTCACGCCCGTCGACGTGAGCAACGCGCTGCAGTCGCAGAACGTGCAGGTGGCAGCGGGCCAGCTCGGCGGCGTGCCCGCGGTGCCGGGCCAGTCGATGCAGGCCACCATTACCGAGGCGACGCTTCTGCGCACGCCGGAGCAGTTCGAGAACGTGCTCCTGAAGGTGAATCAGGACGGCTCGCAGGTGCGCATGCGCGACGTGGCGCGCGTCAGTCTCGGCGGCGAGAACTACAACTTCGAGACGCAATACAACGGCCGTCCGGCAGCGGGCTTCGGCATTCAGCTCGCCACCGGCGCGAACGCGCTCGCGACGGCCGACGCCGTGCGCGCGAAGGTCGATGCCCTCTCCAGGTTCTTCCCGCACGGTCTCGTCGTGAAATACCCGTACGACACGACGCCGTTCGTCAAGTCGTCGATCTCCGACGTGATCAAGACGCTTTTCGAGGCCATCGTGCTGGTGTTCCTCGTGATGTACCTGTTCCTGCAGAACCTGCGCGCAACCCTGATCCCGACCATCGCCGTGCCGGTGGTGCTGCTCGGCACCTTCGGGATCATGGCGGCGGCGGGCTTCTCCATCAATACGCTCTCGATGTTCGGCCTCGTGCTCGCCATCGGGCTGCTGGTGGACGATGCCATCGTGGTCGTGGAGAACGTCGAGCGGGTGATGGCGGAAGAGGGGCTCTCGCCGAAGGAGGCCACGAGAAAGGCGATGGGCCAGATCACCGGCGCGCTCGTCGGCGTGGCGCTGGTTCTCGCCGCCGTGTTCGTGCCGGTCGCGTTCACGGGCGGCTCGGTGGGCGCGATCTATCGCCAGTTCTCGCTGACGATCGTCTCGGCGATGGGCCTCTCGGTCCTCACCGCGATGGTGCTCACCCCGGCGCTGTGCGCGACGCTCCTCAAGCCGCTGCCGAACGGACACGAGGAAAAGAAAACCGGCTTCTTCGGCTGGTTCAACCGTACCTTCGCGAAGAGCCAGGAGAAGTACCACAGCGGCGTGGCGCATGTCATCAAGCGCTCGGGGCGCTGGCTCATCATCTATCTCGTGCTCATCGTGGCGGTCGGCATGCTGTTCGCGCGCCTGCCGAAGGCGTTCCTGCCGGATGAAGACCAGGGCACGATGTTCGTGCTGGTGGCCACGCCCGCCGGCGCGACGCAGGAAATGACGCAGCGCGCGCTGGATGACGTCGCGGACTATCTGCTGAAAAAGGAAAAGGCGATCGTCGACTCCGTGTTCACGGTGAACGGCTTCAGCTTCGCCGGACACGGCCAGAACTCGGGGCTCGTGTTCGTGCGGCTGAAGGACTTCGCCCAGCGCACGAAGGCCAACGAGAAGATTCAGGCGCTGGTGGGCCGCACGTACGGCGCGTTCGCAGGCTACAAGAACGCGCTCGTGTTCCCGGTGAATCCGCCGTCCATTCCGGAACTGGGCACGGCGGCGGGCTTCGATTTCGAGCTTCAGGACCGCGCGGGCCTCGGTCACGAAAAGCTCATGCAGGCGCGCGCGATGCTGCTCGGCATGGCCTCGAAGGATCCGACGCTCGCTCAGGTGCGCGCGAACGGCCTGAACGACGCGCCGCAGTTCAAGGTGAACATCGACCGTCAGAAGGCGCTCGCGCAGGGCGTCGATCCGTCGACGGTCGACCAGACCTTCTCGATCGCGTGGGCGTCGAAGTACGTGAACAACTTCCTCGACACCGACAGCCGCATCAAGAAGGTCTATATGCAGAGCGATGCGCCGTTCCGCATGTCGCCCGAAAACATCAACAGCTGGTACGTGCGCAATTCATCGGGCTCGATGGTGCCGTTCTCGTCGTTCGCGACCGGCGAGTGGAGCTACGGTTCGCCCAAGCTCGAGCGCTACAACGGCCTCTCGTCGATCGAAATCCAGGGCGTCGCGGCGCCGGGCAAATCCACTGGCCAGGCGATGACCGCCATGGAAGCGCTCGCCGCGAAGCTGCCCGCCGGCATCGGCTACGAATGGACGGGCTTGTCGTATCAGCAGATCCAGTCCGGTTCGCAGGCGCCGATTCTCTACGGCATCTCGATCCTCGTCGTGTTTCTGTGTCTTGCGGCGCTGTATGAGAGCTGGTCGATTCCGTTCTCCGTGATCATGGTCGTGCCGCTCGGCGTGGTCGGCGCGTTGCTGTTCGTGTCGCTGCGCGGACTGGAGAACGACGTGTTCTTCCAGGTCGGCTTGCTCACCACGGTCGGCTTGTCGGCGAAGAACGCGATTCTGATCGTCGAGTTCGCGCGCGATCTCCAGATCTCGCAAAAGATGGGACCGATCGAAGCAGCGATGGAAGCCGCGCGCCTGCGCCTGCGTCCCATCCTGATGACGTCGCTCGCGTTCATTCTCGGCACGATGCCGCTCGCGATCAGCAACGGCGCAGGTGCGGCGAGCCAGCACGCAATCGGCACGGGCGTGATCGGCGGGATGTTCACCGCGACCTTCCTCGCGATCTTCATGGTGCCGATGTTCTTCGTCGTCGTGCGCGCGCACTTTGGCGGCGACAAGGAAGACGCGGATGCCGCGCTCGCGCGTTACAGCGCGCAGCGGCGCGCGGAACAGGGCAACGAAGGACATTGACAATGCGTAGACTTTCCTTGATTGCAATGGCCGTCGCCGCGCTGGCGACCGGCTGCACGATGGCGCCGAAGTACGAGCGCCCCGCTGCGCCGGTGTCGGCGAGTTTTCCCGCGGACGGCGTCTATGCGGCGCAGCCCGTCGCGGCGCAGGGCGGCGCGCGCAGTGCGAACGGCGTGGCCGCGGCCGATCTCGGCTGGCGCGATTTTTTCGTCGATGCGCGGCTGCAGCAGCTCATCGACATCGCGTTGAAGAACAATCGCGATCTGCGTGTCGCGATGCTCAACGTGCAGGCTGCGCAGGCGCAATACCGCATCGTGCGTTCGGAGCTGTTTCCGACGCTCGCGGCGCAAGGCAGCCAGTCGAATCAGCGCACGCCGCGAGATCTGTCGATTCTCAACCACACGATCACGAACTCCTATAACGTGGGCTTGAACGCGTCGTGGGAGATCGACCTGTTCGGCCGCGTGCAGAGCCTGAAGGATCAGGCGCTCGCGCAATACTTCGCGACGGCGTATGCGCGCAAGGCAGCGGAGATTTCGCTGGTATCGCAGGTGGCGACGCAATATCTGCAAGTGCTGCAGGCCGACGATCTGCTCGCCGTCACACGGCAGACGCTGAAGAGCGCGAGCGATTCGTACGGCATCGTGAAGCTGCAGTTCGAAAACGGCACGACGTCCGAGCTCGATCTCAGCCAGGCGCGCACGGTGATGGAGAGCGCGGCGGCCAATCTGCAGGCGCAGGAGCGCGCGCGAGCGCAGGCGGTCAATGCGCTCGTGCTGTTGCTCGGCGAGCCGATGCCCGACGATCTGGCGGACGGCATGCCGCTCGACGGGCAGAACCTGCTCACCGACATCCCGGCGGGCCTGCCCTCGGATCTGTTGCTGCGCCGCCCGGACATCATGGAGGCCGAGCAGAATCTGCTCGCGGCGAACGCGAATATCGGCGCGGCGCGGGCGGCGTTCTTCCCGAGCATTTCGTTGACGGGAAGCTTCGGCACGATCAGTCCGACGCTCGGCGGCCTGTTCAAGGCGGGGTCGGCTGCATGGAGCTTCGCGCCGACGATCACGCTGCCGATCTTCGAAGGCGGCCAGAACCTCGCCAATCTGGATCTCGCGCACATCCAGAAGAAGATCGAGATCGCGAACTACGAGAAGTCGATTCAGTCCGCGTTCAGGGATGTGGCGGACGGCCTCGCCGCGCGCGGCACCTACGATCAGCAGATCGCCGCGCTCGAACGCGATACGGCCGCGCAGCAGCGGCGCCTCGCGTTGTCGACGCTGCGGTACAAGCAGGGCGTCGACAGCTATCTCGGCGTATTGACCGCGCAGCAGGATCTCTATGCCGCGCAGCAGACGTTGATCACCGTGCGCACGCAGCGGCTGGCGAATCTCGTGACCTTGTATCAGGCGCTGGGAGGCGGCTGGATCGAGCGCACGGGTGATGCGCCGCGCGCGGCGGATGCGGGCTAGCGCTTCGTCTTCACCCGGCTGAAGCATCGCACCCCGGTCGTCGAAAATCGGCGTCCGGGGGGGGGTCGTCGGGCGTCGCAAACAAAAAAAACGCCGCGGCTTGCACCGCGGCGCTCAACGCAAACATCCAGCAAGCACTTCCAGGGTTACGACTTCCTTAGTGCGCGTCGCCCGCGTGGGCCGCGCCTTCGAACTCATGCGCGGCTTCACGCGCATCACGTTGCGCATCGCGTTCCTTGCGCACGCCGTTGAACACGATGTTCAACACGACCGCCGACACCGACGCCAGCAGGATCCCGCTGTGGAGAATCGGCTCCAGCGCATGGGGCAGTTGCGTGAAGAACTTCGGCGCGACGACCGGCACCATGCCCATCCCGACGCTCACCGCGACGATGAACAGGTTGTGCTGGTTCTTCGAGAAATCCACGCGCGACAATGTCTTGATGCCGTTCGCCGCGACCATGCCGAACATCACGATGCCCGCGCCGCCGAGCACGAAGGGCGGCACCGACGCCACCACCTGCGCCATCTTCGGAAACAGGCCGAGCACGACGAGAATCACGCCGCCGGTCGCGCAGACGAAACGGCTCTTCACGCCCGTCACGCCGATCAGGCCGACGTTCTGCGAAAACGACGTATGCGGGAACGAATTGAAGATGCCGCCGATCAGCGTGCCCAGACCGTCGACACGCAGGCCGCGAACGAGCGCTTTCTGATCGACCGGACGCTCGACGAGATCGCCGACCGCGAGAAACATGCCCGTCGACTCGATGAACGTGACGAACATGACGATGACCATCGTCGCGACGGAGAGCGCATCGAAGTGCGGCATGCCGAAGTGGAACGGCAGCACGATGCCGACCCACGGCGCGTGCGCGACGCCGTCCATGTTCACGCGGCCGAGCATCGCGGCGATCGCGAAGCCCGCGACGATGCCGAGCAGCACCGAGATATTCGCGATGAAACCACGCGCGAACTTGTTGATGAGCAGGATCAGCGACAGCACGACGAGCGACAGCAGCAGGAACACCGGATTGCCGTATTCGGGATTGCCGATGCCGCCCGCCGCCCAGTTGATGCCCACGCCCATCAGCGAGAGACCGATCACCGCGATCACCGTGCCGACCACGACCGGCGGGAAGAATCGCAGCAACTTGCCGATCATCGGGGCGAGGAAGATGCCGATCACGCCCGCCGCGATGGTCGCGCCGAACACGTCGAGAATGCCGAGCGAGGGATTCGTGCCGATCGCGACCATCGGGCCGACGGCGGCGAAAGTGCAGCCCATGATGACGGGCAGGCGAATGCCGAAGATCCACAGGCCGAGCGTCTGGATCAGGGTGGCGACGCCGCACGAGAACAGATCCGCGCTGATGAGGAACGCGACCTGGTCTTTCGGCAGGCCCATCGCGGCGCCGAGAATCAGCGGCACCGCCACCGCGCCCGCGTACATCACCAGAACGTGCTGTATGCCGAGCGTCAGCAGTTGACCGGCAGGCAGCCGTTCGTCGCACGGATGCACGGACGGGTTCACCGAGCTTGAAGCCATGTCTCTCTCCTATATCGACTTCCATTTGAATGGCCTCCAAGTTAAGTGCATCGGACCTCGTGAACAAGACCACGCGGCGCTATACGTCGCGTTCGCGTGTCGATATGGGTTTCGCGCGCCACGGGTGGCGCAAACGCGCGCGAGCCCCTGCCACAAGGGGTTTGACGCACATCGCGGGAAATTCGTCGCGTGACGCAAGGCCGCGGTCCTCAAGCGGTCGTTATGATGTCCATCAGGCCGCGCGTATAGTCCATTTTTCGTGTTCATCGCGTGATGGCGGGGTTAACCCCGGTTTTACGCGTTTTCCCTAACGTCTTTTCGGACTCGAAATTTCATGCGTTTTTTAGGCATCGATCTCGGTACCGGCTCGCTGAAACTCGCCATCGTCGACGAAAGCGGGCGTGAAATCGCATCGTCGAGCGCGGCTTACGCGGTGACGAGCGCGCAGCCCGGCTGGGCGGAAACGACGGTCGATGCGTGGTACGCCGCGCTCGTCGGCGCCGCGTCGCGCCTTCCCGCGAACGAGCGGCTGGCGGTCGGCGCAATCGGCTTCTCCGGGCAGATGCACGGTGTCGTGCCGACCGGCGCCGATGGCCGCGCGTTGCGTGCCGCGATGCTATGGCCCGACACGCGAGCCCGCGACCTGCTCGACGCGTGGCCCGAGCCGCAGCCGAATCCCGTCGCGCCCGGCATGGCGGGACCGCTGTTGCGCTGGCTCGCTGCGAACGAGCCGCGGACGGCGGCTGCAATGCGCTGGGCGTTGCAGCCGAAGGACTGGCTGCGCGTGAAGTTGGGCGGCATGTTCGTCACCGATGCATCCGATGCCTGCGCGACCGCGCTCGGCCATCCATCGGGCGAATGGGACGAGGCTCTCATCGACCGGCTCGGTCTCGCGCGCGTGGCGTTCGCGCCGCTCGCGGCATCGCATGCAGTCGGCGGGGCGCTGTCGACAGAGGCGGCGGCGGAACTCGGCTTGCGTGCTGGCATTCCGATGGCCGTCGGCGCGGGCGACACGCCGTGCGCGGCGCTCGGCAGCGGCCTGTCCGCCGATGGCGACGCGCTGCTCACCACCGGCACCGGCGGCCAGATCGTCGTGATGTGCGCCGATGCGCCCGCGCCCATGCACGGCCTGCACACGTATCGCGCGGCGACGGGCGCGTGGTATCGCATGGCGGCGATGCAGAACGTCGGCGTTGCGCTGGAAGCGGTGCGCGGCTGGCTCGGCTACGCATCGTGGCCCGATGCCTACGACGATGCGTTCGCCGCGAACCCCGGCGCATCCGTGAGCTTCCTGCCGTATCTGAGCGGCGAGCGATCGCCGTGGATGAACCCGGACGCGCGCGGCGGCTGGCTCGGACTCGGCCTCGACGACACGCGCGGCACGATGATGCGCGCCGCGTTCGAGGGCGTGGCATTCGCATTGCGTGCCGGACTCGACGCGATCCGCGCGAACGGTGCGCCCCTCGATGCGATGCTGCTCGCGGGCGGCGGCTCGGTCGATCCGCGCTGGCGGCAGTTGCTCGCCGATGCATTGCGCGTCGAGTTGCGCGCCGTCGATTGCCCGAACGCGGCGACGCGCGGCGCGGCGATACTCGGCGGCATCGCGGCGGGCCACTGGCGCATCGACGATCTCGCAGCGCTCGCGCCCACGGCGACACGCGTCGCGACGCCGCGCGCCGATGCATCGCTCGATGAACGGCTCGCGCGCTTCATCGATCTGTACAGGCGTACCGAAGGCTGGTTCGCGATCACGCGCCAGTCCGCTTAAACTTCCGTATCTTTAAGCCGGATGCCATGCGCATCGGGGACTATGAAGCGACGCTTCATATGAGCGGTAACTGAAGCTCGCTTCGTCGAGACAACATCGAATTCAGCCATGCCCGCACCGTCACCGTCACATCCCGATTTCCGCTCGCGCTCGTTTCTGCTCGATCACGCATTGCGCACGATGACTTTCTATCATCCGCACTGCATGGACCCGGCGGGCGGCTTCTACCACTTCTACAAGAACGACGGCACGATCTACGACCGCAAGTCGCGACATCTGATGTCGAGCACGCGCTTCGTCTTCAACTACGCGATGGCGTACAAGCACTTCGGGCTCGATGAATATCGCGGCGGCGTGGCGCACGGCGTCGAATATCTCCGCGATGTTCATCGCAATCCGCAGACGGGCGGCTATGCGTGGACGCTGAATGGCCGCGACGTCACCGATGCGATCAACCGTTGTCACGGCCTCGCGTCCGTCGCGCTCGCGTATGCGAAGGCGGTCGAGGCCGGGTTCGACGAAGCGCGCGCGTGGCTCGACGAAACCTGGAACCTGATGGAGACGCACTTCTGGGATGCGCGGCACGGCCTCTACAAGGACGAAGCGAGCGCCGACTGGCAAGTGTCCGACTATCGCGGGCAGCACGCGAATATGCATGCGTGCGAGGCGTTGCTCGCCGCGTTCGAAGCAACCCGCGAAGCGCGCTATCTCGATCGCGCGGCCTTGCTCGCGGACAACGTGGTGAATCGTCAGGCGGCGCTCGCGGGCGGGCTCGTGTGGGAACACTACAAGCCGGACTGGTCGATCGATCGGGACTACGAGAAGGGCGGGCGCAGCAACGTCGTCAGGCCGCGGGGTTTCCTGCCGGGGCATCAGACGCAATGGGCGAAGCTGCTCCTGATTCTCGACCGTCACCGGCCCGAAGCGTGGCATGTCGCGCGTGCGCGCGAGTTATTCGATCGCGCGCTGGAATTGTCGTGGGATCACGAGCACGGCGGCATGGTCCACGGCATCGATCCCGAAGGCAAGTTTTGCGATGAAGACAAGCATTTCTGGGTCCAGGCGGAATCGCTCGCGGCGGCCGCATTGCTCGCGGATCATGCGCAGCGCGATGGCGACGCGGCGCTCGCCCCGCGTTACTGGAACGATTACGACCGCCTGTGGACTTATAGCTGGGAGCATTTCGTCGATCACAAGTGGGGCGCGTGGTATCGCATTCTCACGCGTGACAATCGCCAGTACAGCGACGAGAAAAGCCCGGCGGGAAAGACCGACTATCACACGATGGGCGCATGTTACGAAGTCCTGAACGTCGTGCGCTGAAACGAAACTCCGCATCCTCAAAACTCAAGGAGCAGAACGATGAAAACCAAAGCAGCCATCGCAA
>NZ_CAJMZL010000057.1:0-20518 GCF_905220305.1 Caballeronia sp. J97
TGTCCTCAAAACGGAACCGAGCTTGGATCGCGCACGGTCCGTTCCATCGCACCGCGATGCTTGCGGGTTCAGCACGAAATAGCTCCGGCCCGCTTCGCGGCCGACGGATTCATCGGGTCGGCGCGTGCTTCTTTGCTAACGCTTCCATCTCACTGCAATCGCCTCTAGTTGGTTTCCCTTGCAGGCCCGGCGGCAGCGCGTAGCGCTGTGCCGAAGCTGTTTGGTGCTGAACCAGCGCCCTCAATGTAGTGGTTCGTCGGACCGTGCGCGATCCAAGCCGTGTTCTGCTTGTGAGGGCACTCGCTACGGGCGGACCATTAGACCAATCGCCTGTGCCGCGGCCGGTGTGAGGTACTTTGGATGGGGAGAGCTGCTTTCTTTGGTTACTTTCTTTGCAGCAGCAAAGAAAGTGACTGCCGCCCCGCACAGGGGCAGTGCTAATAGACCACCGCGAAAATGGGATCCGGCGAAATCAAATCAAAGCAAAGAAAACCAAAGCAAAGATGCCGCCCCGCACAGGGGCAACGCTAATAGACCACGAAGAAATCGGGATCCGACGAAATCGGCCACCGAAAACCTCAATACTCTCAATCCATTGCCGCATGCGCGACCGACTCCTCCGCAGCGGCCTTCCGCGCGGGCCGGATCAACAACAGCAACGGCACCACCATCAGCGTCGCAACGAACATCAGCTTGAAGTCGTTGAGATAGGCAATCATGGAAGCCTGCTGCGTGATCGTCTGATTGAGCGCCGCCATATCCTGCATGGACCCGCCCGACAAAATCGACTGCATCGCCGGATTGAACGGCGTCACCTGCGCGACAAGGTCCGCATGGGCGACCTGCGTGTTGCGCGTCATCAGCGTCTGCACGATCGAAATGCCGATACTGCTGCCGATATTGCGCATGAGGCTGTAAGTGGCGGTGCCATCCGCGCGCAACTCGGGCGCGAGCGTCGAGAACGTCAACGCCGACAGCGGCACGAACACTAGCCCCAGCCCGAAGCCCTGAATCACGCCCGGCCACACGATGTCGGATGCCGACAGCACAATCGTGTAATGCATCATCTGCCAGAGCGCGAACGCCGAAATCAGAAAGCCCGACAACAACAGCGCCCGTGCATCGATATGCTTCAGCAACCGTCCCGCGACGAGCATCGCGATCATCGTGCCCGCGCCGCTCGGCGCCGTGACGAGGCCCGTCGTCGCAACGGGATAGTTCATCAGGTTCTGCAGCATCGGCGGCAATAGCGCTCGTGTCGCGTACATCACCGCGCCGATCACGAAGATGAAGCACGTGCCGGTCGCGAAATTGCGATCCTTCAGCAACTGATACTTGAAGAACGAGCGCGCGCCCGCCGTCGCCGTGTGCGCAACGAAGAAGACGAAGGCGAGCGCCGCGAGCAGCGCCTCGATGCGAATCTCCATCGAGCCGAACCAGTCGAGCTGCTCGCCGCGATCGAGCATCGCCTGGAACGCGCCGATCGCGAGGCCGAGCGTCGCGAAGCCGAATGCATCGAATTTCACAGCGCGCCGCGCGACCTGCGTGGGCAGAAACGTCGACACGCCGAAGAGCGCGAACGCGCCGATCGGCACATTGATGAAAAACACCCAGCGCCAGTTGTAGCTGTCCGTGAGCCAGCCGCCGAGCGTCGGGCCGAGAATCGGGCCGACCATTACGCCCATGCCCCAGACGGCCATCGCCTGGCCCTGTTTCTCGCGCGGATTGATGTCGAGCAGGATCGATTGCGACAACGGCACGAGCGACGCTCCAAATACGCCCTGCAACAGCCGCGACCCGACGATCTGCGCGAGCGTCTCCGACAGGCCGCAAAACGCCGACGCCACCGTGAAGCCCGCAATCGAAATGCACAGCAGCTTCTTCACGCTCAGCCGGTCGGACAGCCAGCCGGTGAGCGGCGTCGCGATCGCGGCCGCGACGATGTACGAGGTCAGCACCCACGTGATTTCATCCTGCGACGCCGACAGCGCGCCCTGCATGTGCGGCAGCGCGACGTTCGCGATGGTGCTGTCGAGCGTCTGGATCAGCGTGGCAAGCATGATCGAGACGGTCAGCATGCCGCGGTTCAGAGGCGCCGCGGCGCTTTCCGTGGAAACTTCGGAGGACATGGACGTGACCGCCGGGCGGCGGCTTTATAAGTACGATTATGATAAGCAGGCTTATTATAAAGTGTGTGCGATGCCGCGCAATGCGGTCTACTACGGAGTGAGCAGCAGATGCACGCATCGAAATCTCTTACCTATAATCGCGCGATGGAAACCCAACTCGACAAGCGCTTCGGCTTTCTGGTCGCGGACGTGGACCGCCTGTGCGGCAACCGTTTCGACGTGCTGGCCAAGTCGTCGCTCAATCTCACGCGCGCGCAGTGCCGCGTGCTCGCGTATCTCTCGCATTACGGCGAGGTGAATCAGGCGCGGCTCGCCGGCCTCCTGGAAGTCGCGCCGATTTCCGCCGGGCGTCTGCTCGACCGCATGGAAGAGGGCGGCTGGATCGAGCGCCGGCTCAATCCCGACGACCGGCGCGAGCGCCAGGTGCGCATGACCGCGAAGGCGGAGAAGGCGCTGGACCGCGCGCGTCGCGTCGGCGACGAGATCACGTCGGAGGCGCTCGCGGGCTTCAGCCGGCAGGAAAGCGAACAGTTGATCGCGCTGCTGCAGCGCGTGCGTGGGAATCTGAGCCGCATCGTCGACCGGTGATCGTTTCGGCGCGTCGTGCTAACGTGGCGCGTATGGATCGCCGGTTGGCCGGGCGATCCTCGCAAGCGTAGTTGTTTGATTGTCGCCATCCATCCGGAGAAGATCGATCATGAACAAACGCACCGCACCGTTGGCCGTCATCGCCCTGTCCGTCGCCGCGCTCGTCGCGATGCCGGTCGCGCAGGCGCAGGACACGGCCGCATCCACGCCGAAAGAGATCAAGAAGGCCCAGCGCAAGGAAGCGCGCGCGAAGAAGAACGCCGAACTGAAGCAACTGGAGCAGAACGGCTACAACCCGGCGGGCGAGCAGACGAACTATCCGCAGAATCTGCAGAACGCGCAGTCGAAGATCAACGCGCAGAAGGCGGGCAAGCCGGCGCCGGCATCGACGCCGTGACCTGACGAGCGCCGTAGACACGGCCGACGTAGTAGCGGGGGACGCACCCATGCGATGGCTGTCCTGGCTGCCGTTGATCCTTGCGTTGTGCGACGCGCACGCGGCGTCGCGCTATTACGCGCCCATGTCGTTCTATCCGCACGATGCAGTGCGTGTTTCCCGCTTCGCGTCGACGCCCGGCGCCATGCAGATGCCCTACGGCGCCGGAGCGAAAGTCGAGGAAGGCGACTTTTATATCGTCTCGAACGCTTCGTTCAAGGCGTTGACCGCAGAGGTGCAGCGCGACGGCACGATCGCGCTGGTTCAATCGAACTGGACCCCCGAGCTCGCGGCGAACCAGATCTGGACCGTAGACAAGGAGGGCAGCGGCTTTCGCCTTTACTCGAAGCTCTACGGGCGTTACCTGACGCTCGGCACGCGCGTCGATCTCGAAGAGGCCTCGGGCGAAGCGCGCCAGAACTGGAGCATCGAAGCCGATGCCAACGCCGTGACCATCGCGGCAAGCGGCACGAAGACGGGGCTCGTGGTCGTGCATCATGCGTTGCGCGACGGCGCGTTCGTCGAAGCGAGTCCGCAAGCCGGGCAATGGCGTCTGTACAGAACGGTCAACGAACACGCCGACCATGCGTATCGCACGCTCGACGCAGCCGCGCGCTCGACCTACGACAATGTCGCCAGGCGCTATCACCTGAGCGCCTATGCGCCCGACGCGATCGAGGCCGACCGGCTCGGCGGCTTTCGCTGGACCGACTATCATCCGTCGGGGCTGTATGTGTCGAAGGGCGAGTCTGTCGTGATCGACGTGACGGGACTCGCCGGCGATGGTCCCGATGGTCTCGTCGTGATGGTCGGCAACAAGAACGGCTTCTACCGGCGGCAACCCGCGGGCGATCCCCAGCGGATTCTCGCGACGGAAGGGCGCAACGCGTTCGTCGCGTCGCGCGACGGCCTGCTCTACTTCGAGTACATCGACAGCGGATTCAACGAACGGCCGCGCACGTCCATTGATATATTCGTGCGCGAAGGCGGCAGGCCGGTGCCGTTTTATATCGAGGGCATGACGACGCCCGTCGAATGGCGCGCGATGCTGCAACGCGACGCCGATGCGCCGCTCGTCGAGATGGTCGGCGCGCGCACGATGTTTACCGTTGCCCGCGCGATGTACGACAAGGCCGGCGCGGCCGATCCCGCCGCGCTGCTCGGCTACGTCGAGCGCGTCATGAGCTATCACGACGAACTGTCCGGACTCGACGGATCGAGCACGCTCGATACGCCGTCGCCGTTGCGCGTGCATTTCGTGCAGGACGCGATCTCGACGCACGCGGAGTTGCAGAATGCTTATCTCTACGCGACCTACTACATGATCGGCCTGCCGATGAACAGCGCGGCCGAGACCGTGCTGAAGCCCGCGAAGGCCGACGAATGGGGCGTGTGGCACGAGATGGGGCACATGTATCAGCAATGGGACTGGACCTGGCCGGGCGTCACGGAGACGACGGTGAACATCTATTCGCTGCATGCGCTGGAGCGCCTGGGCACGCCGATGCCTTCGCCGTTGCTGCAGGTCGTCGATGCGCGCGGCAAGAAGAATCGGCTCGATCTCGCGGCGCAGTATCTCGCGCAGCCATCGCGCAATTTTCTCGACGACGCATCGTTTCCGGTGTCGTCGGAAGCGCTGTGGATCAGGCTCGTGATGTACGAGCAGTTGCGCCGCGCGCTCGGCGACGGATTCTATGCGCGGCTGCACAAGCTGTATCGGCTGCATCCGCTCGCGGAGAACGAAGGCGGCGACAGGAACGAAGTGCAGCGCTTCGCGCTGCGCGCGTGCATCGCGGCGAATCTGGATTTGACGGATTTCTTCGCGCGATGGGGATTGCCGGTCGATGCGAGCACACGCGCGGATATCGGCGCGCTGAAGCTAAAGACGCCGTCGACCGATTTGACGCGCACGCGGATTTGATGCGCAAAAAAACGCCGACGCAACATCGCGTCGGCGAAGTTCTGGCTTACGAGGGCTGCCAGAAACGCTTCAATGCTTCATGCCGCGTCCGCAAGCTGTAAATCGCGCGGTCCGTCGCGACGCGTCCTCGATTGCGCGGTCGGCCTGCCGATGCGCGCGCCCGGCACGTTATCGATGCCGAAGGCGGGCCGGGCGAGAAAGAAGCCTTGCGCAAGAACATGCGGCCACTGGGCGATCCACTGCGCCTGCGCGGCCGTCTCCACACCTTCGACGACGATCGCCACCTTGAGCCGCGTCAGCAACGCAAGCACCGACGAAAACACCAGCCGCGCATTGGGGCAGCGCGGCGCTCTGGCGAGCAGTTCCTTCGCGATCTTCACCGTCCCGAAATCGATCGGCCCGAGCGCGGCCAGACACGAATAGCCGGTGCCGAAATCGTCCATCGCGACGACCACGCCCTTGTTCTTCAGACGCCGCACGACTTTGGGCATCGACGGCATCCGCGTGAGATCTTCGCTCTCCAGCAGCTCCAGTTCGATGCAATCGGGCGTGACGCCGTGCGCGCGGCAAATCGACTCCATCCGGTCGGCGAAGCCGGGCAGCGCCGCGACCGATGGCGGCACGTTCACCGCCACGGAATAATGCGCGCCGCCGCGCGCGCGCCATGCGCCGATTTCGGACGCGACCGCGTCCAACACGAACCACGTGAGTTCGCGCATGATGTCGGCGTCCTTGAACGCCTCGCTGAATGCACCTGGCAGCAATACGCCGTACTCCGGATGACGCCAGCGGATCAGCGCTTCCATCTGCGCGAGCTCGCCGCTGTCGACCCGGTAGATTCCCTGATAGGCGATGCAGAATTCGCCGGCCTTGAGGCCTTCGATTATGCGATGCCCGAATGCATGATTTGAGTTCGGCGCGGCTTTCGCTTCAGGCGAGCCGTGTGTCGTTCTTTTCATGCTTTAGCCATCCCCTCCCAGTTGGTCGTGGAGGGGCTTGCACGAGTCGTGCCAGTTTCAGCGCCTATGGGCCATCGCACCGCGTAGCGTCACGCAAACGAACAGGTGAAGGCTTTCAGGCCGCTGCGAATGTGCTGCAGGCATCACATGCCGGCGGATTGCGCAACGAATCCGCAGGACGTTACGGGTTATGTGGGTTGGCGCACATAAGGCGGACGCGCAGGGGGCGGAATCGGCATGTCGTTTTGCAGTTTTGTACATGGCGATTCTGGAACATTTGTAATCCCGACTAGTGATGACCCGTCGCGGCGCGAGCGTCGGGCATGAAGACGCGGATAACAAGTAGTGCTGATACTGCATTTTCGACTTTCGCGGCGCCGGGAATCAACGAAGTGAAACGGTGCGGGCGCGCACGTCAGGCGGTCGCGGTCTCCGCGACGGGGCGCATGCGTTCGAGCGCGCTGCCATCCTCGCGGAACAGATGCACATGACGAATGCTGAAGCCTGCGCTGAGACGCTGCCCTTCGACGGCCGTCGATTCGCCCGAGCCCTTCACCTGGATCACGAGCGCGTTCGGCAGGCGCACATGCAGCAGCGTCTCGCCGCCGAGATGTTCGATCACCATCACTTCGCCCGTGAGACCGCTGTCGCTATCGCCGCCGCCCGCTTCGATGAAATGCTCGGGCCGGATGCCGAGCGTGAGCGTCTCGCCCGCTTTGACCGAGGACGCCGCGAACGGCAGCGTGAGCGGCTCGCCGCCGGGGAGCTCGATGGTGACGCCCGCCGCGTCCACGCGCATCACGCGCACATCCATGAAGTTCATCTTCGGCGAGCCGATGAATCCCGCAACGAAGCGATTGTGCGGCGTGCGATACAGCTCGAGCGGCGAGCCGATCTGCTCGACGCGCCCGTGATTCAACACGACGATGCGATCGGCCATGGTCATTGCTTCGGTCTGATCGTGCGTGACGTAGATCATCGTCGCGTTGAGCTGCTTGTGCAGCTTGATGAGTTCGAGGCGCATCTGCACGCGCAAGGCCGCATCGAGATTGGACAGCGGCTCGTCGAAGAGAAACACCTTCGGCTCGCGAACGATCGAACGCCCGATAGCGACGCGCTGTCGCTGACCGCCCGATAGCGCGCGCGGACGCCGTTCGAGCAACTGGCCGATCTGCAGAATCTCGGCCGCGCGATGCACGCGCTCCTTGATCTGCGCTTCCGGCAGCTTGAGCATGCGCAATCCGAACGCGATGTTCTCGTACACCGACATGTGCGGATAGAGCGCGTACGACTGAAACACCATCGCGACGCCGCGTTGCGACGGCTCGAGGTCGGTGACGTCCTCGCCGCCGATCAGCACTTGCCCTGAGTCGCTGCGTTCGAGTCCCGCGATGGTGCGCAGCAAGGTGGATTTTCCGCAGCCCGAAGGACCCACGAAGACCATGAACTCGCGATCGGTCACTTCGATGTCGACGCCCTTCAGCACGTCGACGCCGGCAAATGCTTTGCGGATCTGCTGCAGATGGACTGCGCTCATACGTTGTCTCCCGTTCTCTGCTGCGGCAACGCAGCATCGGATGTATCGCGGAATTTGTTCTTGACAACCTGTTCGCGCCAAAATATACAATTGTAAAACCGAAATTACAAGTGAAACGACGCGCACGGTTCGAAGCTCGCGAGCGCTCCGCGACTGCGCAATTTCTATGTCTTTGCCAGCAG
The DNA here is from genome assembly GCF_905220305.1 of Caballeronia sp. J97. NCBI lineage: Bacteria > Pseudomonadati > Pseudomonadota > Betaproteobacteria > Burkholderiales > Burkholderiaceae > Caballeronia > Caballeronia sp. J97. Next base: position 7,753 of record NZ_CAJMZL010000057.1, read on the forward strand.
CAAGAAGCTCGACCGAATCGAAGGAATCGAACTCGCAAGCCATATCCACTCGAAAAAAACCAAGGAGACAGGCATGAAAAAGCGCTTCATCCCGGCCACGCAACTCGGCCCGATCAAACACGTCGCGGCCGTCGCGCTACTGGCGGCGAGCGCGGCGTTCGCCGCATCGAACGCGCAGGCCTGGACCCTGAAGGAGGCGGCGCAGCCGTATTCCGGCACCACGATCAAGGCCATCTTTCTCGACCGTCCCGGCTACAAGGCCGCGCAACAACTGATCCCGCAGTTCGAGAAGGAGACGGGCATCAAGGTACGCTGGGAAGTGATTCCCTACGAGAACACGCGCGAAAAGGAAGTGCTCAACTTCGTCGGCGGCGGCGATCAGGACATCGTGCTCGTCGACGTCGTATGGATCGGCGAATTCGCGAGCAACAAGTGGCTCGTGCCGATCAAGAAGTTCACCGACGATCCCAAGCTCGCGGATCCGAATCTCAACCTGAAGGGCTTCTTTCCGATCCTGCTCGATTCGTTCGGCACGTGGGACAAGGTCACCTACGGCCTGCCGTTCGATAACTACTCGGGCCTGATGTTCTACAACAAGTGCATGTTGAAGGACGCGGGCTTCGACGAGCCGCCGAAAACGTGGGACGATCTCCTCAACACCTATGCACCGAAGCTCACGAAGGGCGACAAGTTCGCGTTCGCGCTGCAATCGCGGCGTGGCGAAACGCAATCGGCGGATAGCTTCATGCGCGTATTGTGGCCGAACGGTGGCTCGCTGCTCGATGCGAAGTTCAAGTCGAACCTAATGTCGGCGCAATCGCAGGCGGGCCTCGACTATCGGCAGAAGCTGATGAAGTACATGCCGCCGGGCATCGTCGATTTCGACCACGCCGAAGCAGTGAACGCGCTCGCGCAAGGGCAGGTGGCGATGATCACCGAATGGTCCGCGTTCTATCCGACGCTCACCGATCCGAGCAAGTCGAAGATCGGCAACTGTCTTGCGATCACGACCGAGCCGAAAGGACCGGCGGGATTGAAACCCGCGCTCGGCGGCTTCTCGCTTGCGGTGAATGCGAAGTCGAACGCGAAGAAGCAGGCCGCGTCGTGGCTTTTCATTCAGTGGATCACATCCGAAGCCATGGCGAAGCCTTATCTCGAAGCGGGCGGCGTGCCGGCGCGCATGGCCATCTATCAGGACAAGGCCGTGCAGGACAAGTATCCGTTCGTGAAGCCGATGGTCGAATCGTGGCAGGGCGGCGTGCCGGATTATCGTCCGCGTTTCCCGGAATGGCCGGCGATCTCGGAAGTCATCGGCGAATGGGGCAGCAAGATGATGCTCGGCCAGGTGACGGTGAAGGAGGGCGCGCAGACCATCGGTCAGAAGACCGAGGACATTCTGAAGAAAGCGGGCTATTACGACGGCAAGAAGCCTTTGCTGAAGTGATTTCGTTCACGGAACCGGAGGCGATCGAATGGCATCACCTGCAATGCACGCGCGAGGACCGCGCAAGCCCGCGCGCTACTTCGGCATTCTGCCGCGTTCGCCCGCGTTCTGGTTCCTGATCCCCGCGATCGCCGCGTTGGCGATCATCGGCATCTATCCGCTGCTGCTCGCGCTGTACAACTCGTTTCATCAGTACAAGCTCGCGGATCTCGGCTCGGGCACGCCGTTCGTCGGCGTCGATAACTACATCGCGACGCTGACCGACCCGACCTTCTGGGAGGCGCTCGGACGCACGGCGCTGTTCCTGTGCGTGACCTTGCCGATCGAAGTCGCGCTAGGGCTCTTCGCGGCGCTGTTGCTGCATCGCACGGAACTGCCGTGGATGCGCGCGGCCGCGCGCGTGAGCCTCGTCATTCCGATGGCGACCACGTATGCGGTCGTAGGGCTGATCGGCCGCCTCATCTTCAACCGGCAGTTCGGCGTCGCGAACTATCTGACGGGACTCGTCGGCATCGGGCCGCAAGACTGGCTCGCGGACCCGACACTCGCGTTCGTCTCCGTGATGATCATGGATATCTGGCAATGGACGCCGTTCTGCGCGCTGATCCTGCTTGCCGGACTCTCGATGGTGCCGAAGGAAGCCGAAGAAGCCGCGCGCCTCGAAACGCCGAAGTGGAGCATGATCCTCTGGCACTTGCAGCGTCCGTATCTGCTGCCGGGCCTCACGGCCATTCTCATTCTTCGTTCCGCCGACATGCTGAAAATGTTCGACGCCGTCTTCACGATGACGCGCGGCGGACCGGGCGCCGCGACGGAATTCATCAGCGTCTATATCCAGCGCGTCGGCTTTCGTCTCTTCGATCAGGGCATGGCATCGGCACAGGCGATCATCCTGCTCATTCTGACGATCGCGCTGTCGCGTCTTTATATCCGCTTCGTGTATCGGGAGGCCGCGTGAGCTCATCGAACATTCAGACCACGCAACGCGCAAAGCGGGCACGCGCTGCACGAAAACGCGCCACCGTATGGCACTTCATCGGCCTCGTCGTCGTGTTTCTGTCGTCGGTGTTTCCGTTCTACTGGATGGTCACGACGAGCCTGAAAAGCCAGGCCGATGCGCTCGCGTATCCGCCGAAATGGCTGTTCTCGCCGACCTTCCATCATTACTCGGCGGCGCTGTTCGAGCATGACGTGGCGGGCAGCCTCCTGAACTCGCTCATCATCGCGAGCAGCACCACGGTTCTCGCGATCCTGCTCGGCACACCCGCCGCGTATGCGCTCGCGCGCTACGAATTCCGCGGCAAGGAAGACCTGTGGTTCTGGTTCATCTCGAACCGCATGGTGAGCCCGGTCGTGCTCGCGGTGCCGTTCTTCCTGATCGCGACGAAGCTCGATCTCGTCGATACGCATATCGTGCTGATCCTGCTCTATCTGACCTTCTCGCTGCCGATCGTCGTATGGATCTGCACGGACCAGTTCCGCAATATTCCTGTCGAGCTCGACGAAGCCGCGCGTCTCGATGGCGCATCGCCGTGGCGCGTGTTCTGGCGCATCAATCTGCCGCTCGCGATGCCGGGCATCGTCGTCTCGGCGATCTTCGCGTTCATCTTCTCGTGGAACGATCTGCTCTATGCGCTCGTGCTCACGCGCAGCGACGCGATCACGTCTCCGGTGGCCGCGACGAGCTACATGAGCGGCTATGAATTGCCGTGGGGCGAGATCATGGCGACGGGCACGCTGATCGTGCTGCCGATGGTGGCGTTTGCGTTGGCCGTGTCCGGGCGACTGGTGCAAGGGCTCACGATGGGCGCGGTGAAATAGAATCGCGTGGCCTTTCATTGAACAACGGATAGCATGACCATAAGCATGAGCATGAGCAAGAGCGCACCGCCCATCGCCGTCGCGGAAGCGGACGATTCCATCGATTCGGAAGAAGAACTGCAGGCGCGCGTCGCGTGGCATTACTACGTCGGCAATTTGACGCAACAGGAGATCGCGCAGCGCATCGGCAGCAATCGCGTGCGCGTGAACCGCCTGCTGGCCGCGAGCCGCGAGTCGGGCCTCGTGCAGATCACCATCAACAGCAAGATCGCACCGTGCGTCGCGCTGGAAGAAGCGCTCGCGAAGCGCTTCGGCCTCGAATGCGCGGTCGTCGTGCCGAGCGGTGCGAACAACGAAGCGAACAATGCGGCGCTCGGCATCGGCGCGGCTTCGTATTTCGCGAAGCAGATCGTCGCCGGGCAAACCATCGGCCTCGGCTGGGGACGCACGATCCGCGCCGTGCTGCGCGCGATGCCGCAGCGCACCTACGGACCGGTGTCGGCGGTGTCGTTGCAGGGCGGCCTGTCCCATTGCCCGAGCATCAATACGTTCGATATCGTCTCGGACTTCGCGAACATCTGCCGCGCCGACGGCTATCTGTTCGCCGCGCCGATCTACGTGAGCAGCCAGAAGGCGCGCGACGTGATCCTGCAGGAAGAGACCGTGCGCGAGACATACGAACTTGCGCGCAATGCCGACCTCGCGTTGCTGACATGCGGCGATCTGACGGAATCGCTCGTCGTGACTTACGGCATCGACAATCCCGAGCAATTGCGCACGTTGCAAAAGGCGGGCGCTGTCGGCGACATGCTCGGTCATTTCATGGATGAAGACGGCGAGCTGATCGATCATCCGCTGAATCGCCGCACCGTCGCGATCACGCTGGAGGATCTGCGCAAGATCAGGCGCGTGATTCTAGTGAGCGGCGGCAAGAAGAAGTTTCATGTGACGCGCGCGGCGTTGCGCGGGCGCTATCCATCGGTGCTCGTGACCGACGAAGACACCGCACGACGTCTGTGCGACGAGCCTTGAAGACGACACCATGACGACCATCGACAGAAATCGCGAACTCGCGGGCAAGACCGTGCTCGTCACGGGCGCGGGCAAGGGCATCGGCCATGCGACCGTTCATCTGCTGATCGAACGCGGTGCGCGCGTGATCGCGTTGAGCCGCAGCGCCGCCGATCTCGATGCACTGAAGAACGAAACGAACTGCGAAACCATCGCCGTCGATCTGGCCGATGCCCATGCCGCGCGCGAGGCGGCGCGCGCGGTACAGCCGGTCGATCTGCTCGTGAACAACGCGGGCATTGCCGTGCTGGAGCCGTTTCTCGACACCACGATCGAGGCCTTCGATCTGACGATGAACGTGAACGTGCGCGCCGCGATGATCGTCGCGCAAGAGTGTGCGAAGAACATGATCGCGCGCGGCGTCGGCGGATCGATCGTCAATGTATCGAGTCTGTCGGCGAATGTGGGTTTCGCGCTGCACGCGTCGTATTGCGCGTCGAAAGGCGGACTCGATGCAATGACGCGCGTGATGGCCAACGAACTCGGCCCGCATGGCATTCGCGTGAACGCCGTGCTGCCGACCGTCACGATGACGCCGATGGGCGAGCGCGCCTGGAGTGATCCCGTGAAATCCGCACCGATGCTCGCGCGCATTCCGATGAAGCGCTTCGTGGAACCGCTGGAAGTCGCGCGCACGATCGCGTATCTGCTCTCCGACGATTCGAGCATGGTCAACGGCGTGAGCCTGCTGGTCGACGGTGGATTCCAGTCCTGCTGAGACTGCACATTTCTCTATCAAAGGAACGACGATGGAAGCATTGGTTCTCGAGGAAGCGAAGCGCATCAGCTTGCGTCCGTTCAGCTTGCCGCAGGTCGTGGGCCTGCGAGACGTGCGCATCAAGATTCATACGGTAGGCATCTGCGGCAGCGACATTCATTACTATCAGCACGGCCGCATCGGACCGTTCGTCGTGAATGAGCCAATGGTCCTGGGACACGAGGCATCGGGCACGGTCGCCGAAGTGGGCGAGGAAGTGAGGCATCTGAAAGCGGGCGATCGCGTGTGCATGGAGCCGGGCGTGCCGGACATGGAATCGCGCGCATCGCGTGAAGGTCTCTATAACCTCGATCCGAAAGTGCGCTTCTGGGCGACGCCGCCGGTGCATGGATGTCTCGCGCCGTATGTCGTGCATCCGGCCGCGTTCACCTACAAGCTGCCGGACAACGTGAGCTTCGCGGAAGGGGCGATCGTCGAGCCGTTGTCGATCGGATTGCAAGCCGCGAAGAAGGCCGCGATCAAGCCCGGCGACGTGGCCGTCGTGCTCGGCGCGGGCACGATCGGGATGATGTGCGCGCTCGCCGCGCTGGCGGGCGGATGCAGCCGCGCGATCGTCTGCGATCTCGTGCCGGAAAAGCTGGAACTGATCGGTGGCGTGCAAGGCGTGACCGCGGTGAACATCCGTGAAAAGCGCGCGCTCGATGTCGTCAGGGAACTGACCGATGGCTGGGGCGCGGACATCGTGTTCGAAGCGAGCGGCAACGAGAAGGCGTTCGACGGCATCGTCGATCTGCTGTGTCCGGGCGGCTGCCTCGTGCTCGTCGGCATGCCGCAACGCGCTGTGCCGCTCGATGTCGTCGCGGTGCAAATCAAGGAAGCGCGCATCGAATCGGTGTTCCGCTACGCCAACATTTTTCCGCGTGCGATTCAGTTGATCGCGTCCGGCAAGCTCGATGTGAAGCCGTTCATCTCGCGCACGTTTCCGTTCGCGGAAGGCATCAAGGCATTCGAGGAAGCGGCGAGCGGCGTGCCGACCGATGTGAAGGTGCAGATCGTACTGGAAGAGTGATTGCCCGATTCGCATAGCGATACGGAGACACGCCATGGCCGATTCAGAGATGACCGCGATCGTTTGCCGCGCGCCGAAGGACTATCGCGTCGAGCGCGTCCAGCGCCCGCGTCCTGCAAGAAACGAACTCGTGATCCGCATCGCGGCATGCGGCATTTGCGCGAGCGACTGCAAATGCTGGTCGGGCGCGAAGATGTTCTGGGGCGGACCCAATCCGTGGGTGAAAGCACCGGTTATCCCGGGACACGAATTCTTCGGTTACGTCGAGGAACTGGGCGAGGGAGCGGAAGAACATTTCGGCGTGAAGAAGGGCGATCGTGTCATTGCCGAGCAGATCGTGCCCTGCGCGAAATGCCGCTATTGCAAATCGGGCGAGTACTGGATGTGCGAAGTGCATAACATCTTCGGCTTTCAGCGCGAAGTCGCCGATGGCGGCATGGCCGAGTACATGCGCTTTCCACCGACGGCGATCGTCCATAAGATTCCGGACGGCATTTCGCTCGAAGATGCGGCGATCATCGAACCGCTCGCGTGCGCAATCCATACGGTGAACCGCGGCGATATCCAGTTGAGCGACGTCGTCGTGATCGCGGGCGCGGGGCCGCTCGGCCTGATGATGGCGCAGGTCGCGCATCTGAAGACACCGAGGAAGCTCGTCGTGATCGATCTGGTCGAAGAGCGTCTTGCGTTGGCACGCGAATACGGCGCCGACATCACGATCAATCCGAAGACCGACGATGCGCTCGAGACGATCCACTCGATCACCGACCGCTACGGCTGCGACGTGTATATCGAAACGACCGGCGTGCCAGCGGGCGTGTCACAAGGGCTGGAGTTGATTCGCAAGCTCGGCCGCTTCGTCGAGTTCTCGGTGTTCGGCGCCGATACGACCGTCGACTGGTCGATCATCGGCGATCGCAAGGAGCTCGACGTGCGCGGCGCGCATCTCGGCCCCTATTGCTATCCGATCGCGATCGATCTGCTCGCGCGCGGCCTCGTCACGTCGAAGGGCATCGTCACGCATGGCTTCACGCTCGACGAGTGGGACGAGGCCATCAAGATCGCGAATTCGCTCGACTCGATCAAGGTGCTGCTCAAGCCGAAATGACCTCCGGCATAAGCGCCTCACGATCCCGATGCATGCAGGAAGATCTGATTGAACGTTCTGTTCCACTGGCCGCGCTCGTGCATCGACATCGCCGGATCGACGAGCGCGACGTTCACGCCCTGCATCGGCGATGCGACATTGCGATTGGTCGGCACATAGTCGCGTGAAACGAGGATGCGCTGCGCGTCGACGGACAGCAGGTAGTCGTACAACAGCAGCGCGGCGGCCGGATGCGGCGCATGCGTCAGCAACGCGACGCCGTTCGCGCGCGCCGCCGCGGGCTGCAGCACGAACCAGTCGATCGGCGCGCCACGGCGTTTCGCCTGCGCCGGCATGTAGTTGTAGACCTCGAGCGCGAGCGGCACTTCGCCGGCCACCACGAGATTGTTCAACAACGAGTTGCCGGTGCGCGCGGCGACGCCGTTCGTATCGACGAGCGTGCGAAAGAACTCGATACCTTTGTCGCGGCGCATCTGCGTGGCGACGGTCGCGAACCAGTCGCTGCTCTTCGCTTCGATGCCGAGCTTGCCTTTCCAGTGCGACGCGAGCAGATCGTCGTAAGTCTTCGGCAGATCGGCGGGCTTGATGAGGTGCGTGTTGTAGGCCTGCACCCATACCGAAAGCATCGTCGATGCCCATTGCCGATGGTCGGGCACCACGTTGGGCGCGAGTTCGGCGAGCACCGGCGATGAAACCGGCGTGAGCAGCTTCTCGCGGCGCAGCGCGTCGAGATACGACGAGCCGGTGTGCACCGCATCGACGATATGGCGATGCCCCTGCGATTCCGCGACGATACGCTGCACGACCTGTTCGTCGCCCGCGCGCCATACGTTGACCTTGATGCCATAGCGCGCTTCGAACGGATCGATGAGCGGCGCGACGTCCGGCTGCGCGATCGACGTATAGAAGTTCAGCTCGCCTTCTTCCTTTGCGGCAGCGAGGATTTTCTCCGACCGGTCCGGACCGTCGTATGACGCGAGCGCGAGATTCGGCTGTGACTGCGCTTCCTTCGCGCCGGCCGTGAGCGGCAGGCCCGCCGCGCCGAGCGCGAGCGTTGCGCCGGCGAGGCGCATCGCGTCTCTTCTCGTCATTCTCATGGGGACGTGAACCTCCTTCGCTCCGGGATCGTTGCGCTTGAAATCCTATGCGGCATCATGACTCCGTTTCGGCGAAATTGCTTTGCCATACGCGTTCGAGCCGCGCGTTGAGCTCATCGGCGAAAGGGCCCATGCCGGACGCCGCGCATAGCTCCTTCAGTTGTTCCATCGACGAGAATCCGCCGAGCGCGGTCGTCACGCCGGGATGCGCGAGCACGAAGCGGAAAGCGGCCTGCGCGAGAGTAATGCCGGATTCGCGTGCGAGAAAGCTCACGCGCGCGGCGCGCTCGCGCATCGTGCCGGCATCGGCGGCGTTGCCGGAGATATCGCGCGCGAGAGGATGATGCGCCGCGCCCGAAACGCTCTGATCCGACAGGAAGCCACGCGCGAGCACGCTGTAGATCGCGGCGCCCGCGCCCGCTTCGAGTGCATCGTCGAGCACGCCGCCGCCGTCCTTGTCGACCGCAAGGTTTGCGGGCAGCACCATGCCCGCGCTCGGATTGAGCAGCGTGTAGGGCACGTTGAGCATGCTGAACATGCCGGTCGCGAGCAACTCACGCACGTAAGGCGCATCGTTGCCGCGACAGACGAAGCCGAGATAACGCACCTTGCCGGCATCGACGAGACGCCTCAAGCCTTCGAGTGCGCCGCGCGGCCCGAGAAAATGCCGCACGCCCAGCGTGTGATAGTCACGGCCCATCGGTGCGCGCGATCCGCACACGGGCGCATTGTGGATCTGCACCACATCGAGCCGATCGACACCGATCTCTCTCAGGCTCGATTCGACGGAATGCACGACATGCCCGGCAATGTCGTCGAGATTCTCCGCGCGTATTTCGACCTTCGAGTTGATCAGGGGCCGCGCGCGGAGCGTGCGCAGCACGCGGCCCAGATTCGCCTCAGCGCCGATGTAATCGGGCGCGACGTCGAAGTAATTGATGCCGGCTTCGAGCGCGGCTTCGACGATGCGCAACTGCTCGTCCGCGTTGCCGCGCACCATCAATCCCGCATTTCCGCCGCAGCCGAAGCCGATCTCCGACGCCTTCAGATCCGTGCGCCCGATGCTTCTGAATTTCATCGCGAGGTTCTCCGCACGTGATCAGGTCGTGCTCGCGCTGGCTTCGCGTGCGGCGATCTCCGCTTCCTCGATGCGGCGATGCAAGTCCTTCACGTCTTCGATGATCGGGCCATAGCGATCCGCATCGTCGTTGAAGAAGCCGCGATGATAGAGCTTGCGGAAGTTGTGCTTGAGAAGCGGCTTGCTGTAATCGGGCGCTTCGCCCGATCCGTAGATGATCTCGGGCGATCGATCACGCCAGAAGTTGATCGGTTCCAGCCCTTCCTCGACGCGACGAATCTGCTCGTCGAGTTGCTTGCGCAGCAGCACGATGGGGATATCCGTGCGACCGAGCAGCTCCTGCGAGCGATCCGTGATCGGGCCTTGCGCGTCCCACACGAGCGCATCTTGTGCGAGCACGTAATCGAGGATCGGCTTGCCGTTCTCATCGTGACGCGGGGGCTCGTACCACGGCACGCTGTCCTGCTTCGGCGCTTCGACGCCTGGCGGCGCTGCATAGACCTGATAGCAGATGTGGTACGTGTGCTCGTCGTCGATCGGCACGCGAATCTGATACTCGCTTCGCGGCGCGCCGGTCTTGCCCGTCTGCGTGAAGAACGGGAAGATCACGGTCGAGTGTTCGCGCGTGTAGTCCTCTTCCGCGCCGAGATCCTTGGAATAGCGCACGCCCTTCGAGATGCCGTGCGTGCTCGGGTTCGCATACAGCTCCTTGATGCCGATGCCTGTCTTCAACCGCGTGTGCAGCGTATGCTCGGCGCGCGCGGCCGCGTCCTCATAACGTCCCTGTTTTTCCAGCACGTACTGGAACATGTGGCCGTGCGCCCATGCGCTGTGCGTCGGATCGCCGGTATTCTCGTGACACTGCAGCCAGTTGCAATCGATCTTCATGATCGCGATCTGGCGAATCGCGTTCGGCCATACAAAGAGATCCCAGCGCGGCAGCGCGGGCGCGCGCAATGGACCGAGATAGGCGAACACGAGTCCACCCAGCTCCTGCACCGGATAAGCCTTCAGCTTTTGCTTGATTTCGCCGCGCGGCGTGGCTTCCATCGGCCGTTCGACGCATTTGCCGTCTTCGTTGAAGAGCCAGCCGTGATAGGGACAGCGCAGCCCGCACTGGTCGGGGATGCCGAACTTCAGATCGACATTGCGATGCAGGCAGCGATCGCCGATCAGACCGAGTGTGCCGCTCTTGTCCTTGTAGAGCACGAGATCTTCGCCGAGCACGCGCACCTTGTGCACCGGGTCTTCATCGTCGAGTCGCGAATAGGGCGCAATCGGAATCCAGTAGCGCCGCATCAGTTCGCCGCCCGGCGTACCCGGGCCGACGCGCGTGAGTCTTTCGTTCATCGCTGCACTTAGCATGTTCCGTCTCCGTGTTCAGGTGAATGCAGATTAGGGTTCGAGTATCGTTCTGACAAGCGGCACAAATTCTGTTGGACAGAACCACGTGCCAGGGCTATAAATTCGCTCATGACCAGCGAGCGTGGAGACGAAGCGATGAACCTCGAATACCCGATGCAAGCAGCGCATGCGGATACGTCATTCGATGAGGCGAGCGAGATCGAAGACAAGCGTCCGCGTGTCGAAGCGGTGGAACGTTCGCTCGCGATCCTGCAATGCTTTCGTTTGCCCGGCGAAGCGCTTTCTCTCGCGGTGCTCGCGCAGCGTTCGGGCTTCTACAAGAGCACGATCCTGCGGCTGTGCGCGTCGCTCGTGCATATGCGTTTTCTGGATCGCGATGCCAGCGGTCATTTCACGCTGGGGCCGGAACTGCGCCGCCTCGGCGCGCTGAGCCAGGCCGATGTGAGTCTCGAGGATCTGGTGCGTCCTGCACTGCAGAAGCTGTCGACCTTCACGCGCGAAACGGCATCGTTCTACGTGCGCGATGGCGACGAACGCATCTGTCTTTATCGCGTGAATTCGCCGCGTTCGGCGCGGCATCACCTCGACGAGGGATCGCGGCATTCGTTGAAAGGCGGCGCGGCGGGCCGCGTGCTGTGGGCGTTCGATCCACAATCGCGCGGCGAGGAAGCGAGCATGTCGGTGCGTTCGCGCGGCTGGGTCGTTTCGAAGGGCGATCGCGATCCCGATCTGGCTGCGGTCGCGGTGCCGCTGCTCAATGAACGCGGCGAATTGCTCGGCGCGTTGACGGTGTCGGGGTTGCTCACGCGCTTCACGACCGATCAGGTGAAGGTGTTCCGCAAGATGCTGCTCGATACCGCTGCGGCGCTCAAGCCGCGTCTGCCGATGAAGAGCGTGCTCGCGAGCGCGGCAAGTCGCATCGAACGGAATTGAACGAGCGTCGCAGTGACGCCGAATGCATGGAGGAATGGTTTCATGTCTTTGCAGATGAGCGCATCCGATGCGCCGATGAACATGCGTGTGACGGCCATCCGTTACGCCGCCGACGATATCAACGTCTATGAGATCCGCCGTCCCGACAACGCGGCATTGCCGCGTGCGGAGCCGGGCGCGCATATCGATGTGCACATGCCGAGCGGGCTCATGCGTCAGTATTCGCTCGTGACCGCCGATGGCGACGAGCGCGCGTATCTCATCGGCATCAAGCGTGATCGGGCGAGCCGGGGCGGGTCGCGTTTCATGCACGAGCAATTGCGCGTAGGGCAGATGCTCGATATCGGCGGGCCGCGAAATAACTTTCCGTTGTGCGAGACGGCGGCTCATACCGTGCTGATCGCGGGGGGCATCGGCATTACGCCGATCTGGTGCATGGCGCAGCGTCTGATGCGCTTGAATCGGTCGTTCGAGTTGCACTATGCGTGCAGGGAGCGCAGGGAAGCGGCGTTTCTCGATACGTTCTCCGCGTTGCCGCAGGCGAATTTGCATTTCGATTTCGAGCAGGATGGCCGGGTGCTCGATATCGCCGCGATCGTCGCCGATGCGCCGGAAGGTTCGCATTTTTATTGCTGTGGGCCGCAGCCTATGCTGGCCGGGTATGAAGCGGCGACCGCCGAGATTGATCAGGAGCGTGTGCATATCGAGTACTTTGCGCCACGGGCGGCGGCGGCTTGTGAGGGCGGTTATGTCGTGCAGTTGCATCGCACGGGGCAGCAGTTCGAAGTGCCGCCAGGGAAGACGATTCTTCAGGTTCTGCGCGAAGGCGGCGTGTCGGCGCCTTATTCGTGTGAAGAGGGAATTTGTGGGGCGTGTCAGGTCGATGTGATCGAAGGCACGCCGGATCATCGGGATAGTGTGCTCAGTGAGCGGGAGCACGCAGCTGGAGATACGATGTTGATCTGTTGTTCGGGGGCGAAGAGTGGGCGGTTGGTGATTGATTTTTGATTTTTTTCTCGCTGGATAGCTCGGTCGTATTGTTTTGATTTCGCCGGATCCCAT
>NZ_CAJMZL010000058.1:0-17782 GCF_905220305.1 Caballeronia sp. J97
TACTTTCTTTGCAGCAGCAAAGAAAGTGACTGCCGCCCCGCACAGGGGCAACGCTAATAGACCACTAAAAAATCGGGATCCGGCGAAATCAAAGCAAAGCGAAGCGAAGCAAAGCAAGCAGACGCCGCCCCGCACAGGGGCAACGCAAATCGACCGACACGATCACGGGATCCGGCGAAATCAAAAAAACCAAACCCTCAATGCCCCCGCCGCCCCAACAAACTCACGCCATAAACGACCGCGGCGAGCATCGTGATCCAGAAGCTCGTCGGCCAGTCCGAGTAATACGCGAGCGCGAGCCCGACCCACGCCTGCCCGAGCGCAAGAACAGCCGCTAGAATCAACCCCGACGACAACCGCGTCGTCACATTCTGCGCTGCCGCCGCGGGTCCGACCATCAACGCGAACACGAGCAGTACGCCGACGATCTGCGTACAAGCCGCGACCGCAAGCGCGGTGATCGCGAGAAACAGCACGGAAACGAGCCGCAACGACACGCCTTTGGCCTCCGCGAGTTCCGGCTGCAACGAAGCGAAAAGCAGTGGCCGCATGATGCACGCGAGCGCGCCGAGACTCACGACGGCGAGTCCCGCCAGCACGACAAGCGTGTCATGGCTCACGCCGAGCACGTTGCCGAAAAGAAGCGCCGTGGCCTGCGTCGCATACGCGGTGAAGAAGTGCAGAAACAGCAAGCCGAAGCCGAGCGATAGCGAAAGAATCACGCCGATCGCTACATCGCGGCCCGAAAGCCGCTCGCCGAGCGCGCCCATGCCCACGCCCGCCGCGAGCGTGAATCCGACCATCCCCCAGAGCGGCGACATGCCGAGCAACACCGCGCCCGTCGCGCCGGTAAAGCCGACGTGCGAAAGCGCGTGGCCCGCGAAAGTCTGCCCACGCAGCACGAGAAAGTACCCGACGATCCCCGACAGCACCGCGACGATCCCCGACGCCGCGAACGCATTCACCATGAAGTCGTATTCGAACATTGTGCTTTCTATTTAACGTGGCTGTGGCCGTGGCTATGCTCATGGCCGTGATCGTGTTCATGCTCGTGTTCGTGCTCTTCGCCCTCCTCGTGCGCGTGATCGAGCTTGTCGATCTCGACATCGCCCGACATCACGAAGATGCGGCCGTTCACGCGCATCACGTCGATGGGCGAGCCGTACAGACGCGACAGCACCGGCTTCGAGATGACTTCGTCGACGGTGCCGAGCGCCGCGCGCCCGCTGCCGAGATACAGCACGCGGTCGAGCGAATTGAGCAGCGGATTGAGTTCGTGCGCGGAGAACAGCACGGTGATGTTCAGCTCGCGCTGCACGCGCCTCACGAGTTCGACGACGCCTGTCTGATGCCGCGGATCGAGGCTGATGAGCGGTTCGTCGAGCAGCAGGAGACGCGGATTGCCGAGCAGACATTGCGCGAGCAACAAACGCTGACGCTCCCCGCCCGACAGTTCCGACAGCGGACGCGAAGCCAGTTGATGCGCGCCGACGAGCTCGAGCACGCGCTCGACGTCCGCGCGGATGCGCGCGTTGCGATGCGGCAGTCCCCACTGATGGCCGTCGGCCGCCATCGCGACGAAATCGCGGCCCAGCACGCGCCGGTTCGCGAGCCCCGTGCGAATCTGCGGCATATAGCCGATCGACGGATTGCCGCGAACGACCGCTTCGCCGTTCACGCGGATCGTCCCGCTCTTGACGGGCACGAGCCCAAGCAGCGCCCGCATCAACGTGGTCTTGCCCGCGCCGTTCGGCCCGAGCACGCCGATGAACTCGCCGTTGCGCACCGTGAAGCTCGTGTCGTTGAGAATCTCGCGCCCGCCGAGCGCGAGCGTCACGCGGTCGACTTCGAGCGCGGTCTGCGTCGTTGCGGCGGCGTTCATCGCTGCCATCCTTGCAAAGCGCCCGCGAGCGCGTCGAGCTGCGACTGCATCCATTGCTGATAGGTCAGCTTCGCCGGCAAAGTCTCCGTCACGCTGATGCTCGGCACATGCGCGTCCTTCGCGATGTCGAGCAGGCGCCTGGTCAGCGCGCCGGTCGCCTGGCTGTTGTAGATGAGCACGTGCACGCGGCGCTCGCGCAGATCCTTCTCGAACGCGGCGATATCGCCAGGGCTCGGCTCGGTCTCGTTCATCGACGCCAGCTGGAAGCGCTGGTTGCGCATTTCGAAGCCGATCGCATCGGCCATGTAGCCGAACACCGGCTCGGTCGCCGTGACGGGCACGCCCTTGTAATGCGACTTCATCTGCGCGACGGTCGCGTCGATGGGTTTCATCGAGGCGAGGAAGGTCGCGAGGCGCGCATCGTAATCGCTCTTGTGCGACGGGTCCGCGCTCACGAGATACGCGCTCACCGCTTTCGCGACGACGGGCATCGTCGCCGGGTCGTACCAGAGGTGCGGATTGTCGCCGGCTTTCCTGCCGACGAGCTTCGCCGCGACGATCAACGTGCGCTTGTCATTGCTCTTCGATGCCGCGAGCAACTTGTCCATCCACGGATCGTAGTCCGCGCCGTTATAGACGACGAGCGCCGCGTGCTGCAACGCGCGCGCGGTCTTCGGACTGGCTTCGAACAGATGCGGGTCTTCGTCGGGATTGCTGAGAATGCTCGTCACTTGCACGTGATCGCCGCCGAGCTGGCGGATGACGTCGCCGTAGAAGTTCTCCGCGGCGACGACCGGCACGCGCGCGGTCTGTGCCGATGCCGCGTTGCAGAAGCCGAGCGCGACGGCGAAGCAGGTCAGGGCGTGCGCGAATTTCATCGATGTCCTTTCTGAATGATTGTTCTCGGGATGAAGCGATTCAGCCGCCGCGATGCTTTCTCTGGCAATCCGCGCACAGCCCGCTCAACTCGACGACCTGGTGATGCACCTGGAAGCCGTGCGCGGGCGGACTCGCCGACAGCGACGACGCGAGTTCGCGCCCCTGGATTTCGAGCGTCTCGCCGCATTCGTCGCAGATGAGGAACTGGCTCTCGTGCGGCTTGCCCGCATCGCAGCACGCGATGAACGCGTTCTTCGATTCGATCCGATGCACGAAGCCGTTCTCGACGAGAAACTCCAGCGCGCGGTACACGGTCGTCGGCGGCACGCGCGCGCCGCGTTGCGGCTCCATCGCGTCGATGAGGTCGTAGGCGCCGATCGGCCTGTGAGCCTTCAGCACGAGTTCGTATACCTGGCGACGCAGCGGCGTGAGCGCGACGCCGCGTTCGAGGGCGAGCGCTTCGGCCCGCGCCAGCATGGTTTCGACGGATGCGGTCATGTCATGTCGGCCGCGCGGAACGCGGCCATGCTAAGGGTTGATGCATGAGCGGAGGCGCCGCTCGTCGGATGGTTTCGAGATGATATAACGTATCGCTCCCAATCGCACGTCCGAAGCGTCATTACTTTCGCTCGGACGCGGAACGCGACTTGCTCCCGAAGGCTTGCCGGACGGGTTTTCCCGAGGTTTTTGGACGATTGCGCGTCGCAACATCGAAACCTGTGCCGATGCCTTGACACGATCACGCGCAACGCCGATCATTCGATCAAACAGAGAGCAATTGTTCATTCGCAGAGCGTTCGCTCACCACGAACGAACGAAGCGAAGAATCGGAGACATCGGTGAGACTGAGAGACAAGGTCGCGATCATCACGGGTGCCGCGAGCGGTATCGGCGAGGCGGTCGCACGGCGTTATCTGGAGGAAGGCGCGCAGGTCGTCGTCGTCGACGTGAAGGACGAGCGCGACATGGCCCAGCGCTTCACCGATCTGTCCGACGCTTGCGCGCGTGTGCTCGCGCTCAAGGCCGACGTCACGCAGCGCGAAGAGATCGCGCGCATCGTTGCGCGCACCGTCGAGCGATTCGGCGGCATCGACATTCTCTTCAACAACGCGGCGCTCTTCGACATGCGCCCGATCCTCGATGAATCCTGGGACGTCTACGACCGTCTCTTCGCGGTCAACGTGAAGGGCATGTTCTTCCTGATGCAGGCCGTCGCCCAACGGATGGTCGATCAGGGGCGCGGCGGCAAGATCATCAATATGTCATCGCAAGCCGGCCGGCGCGGCGAGGCGCTCGTCTCGCATTACTGCGCGACCAAGGCGGCGGTGATCAGTTATACGCAGTCGGCGGCGCTCGCGCTGGCGAAAGCGCGTATCAACGTGAACGGCATTGCGCCGGGTGTCGTCGATACCCCGATGTGGAAGGAAGTCGACGCGCTCTTCGTGCGTTACGAAAACCGTCCGCTCGGCGAGAAGAAGCGGCTCGTCGGCGAGGAAGTGCCGCTCGGGCGCATGGGCGTGCCCGCTGATCTGACGGGCGCGGCGCTCTTTCTGGCGTCGTCGGATTCGGATTACATCACCGCGCAGACGATCAATGTCGACGGCGGCAACTGGATGAGTTGATGCACCGCACCCGCGCTGTGTGCGGCTTGAAGCGTGGGAAGCACCGTCTATAGTGAAACGGCGTCGCGGCGAATGCGCCCGGCGTGCGCAGTGCGGCAACAAGGATAACCCCGGCAACCACGCGATCCACGATCGCGCATCCTCGAAAGCAGGCAGCGGCATACACGGCGCTTGGGGTCATGCATCGAGACCATCGGCAGCGCCCGTGCCAACAAAAAGGAGACACACTCAAATGAAACGCACTCAACGCATCGTTCGAGCCCAACCGCGCGCGCGTCGCGCTCCGTTCGTGACCGGGGCACTGTCCGCCGCGCTGGCCGCGGCGGCGCTCGTGCCGCTGTCGGGGCATGCCGCGACGACCATCACGATCGCGACGCTGAACAACCCGGACATGATCGAGCTGAAGAAGCTCGCGCCGGCGTTCGAGAAGGCGAACCCGGACATCCAGTTGAAATGGGTGATTCTCGAAGAGAACGTGCTGCGCCAGCGCGCCACGACCGACATCACGACCAACAGCGGCCAGTTCGACGTGATCACCATCGGCACGTACGAGGCACCGCAGTGGGGCAAGCGCGGCTGGCTCTCGCCGATGACCGGCCTGCCCGCCAACTACGATCTCGACGATGTCGTGAAGACCGCGCGCGACGGCCTGTCGTACAACGGCCAGCTCTATGCGCTGCCGTTCTACGTCGAAAGCTCGATGACGTACTACCGCAAGGATCTGTTCCAGGCCGCCGGCCTGAAAATGCCGGATCAGCCGACCTACGATCAGATCAAGCAGTTCGCAGACAAGCTCACCGACAAGTCCAAAGGCCAGTACGGCATCTGCCTGCGCGGCAAGGCCGGCTGGGGCGAGAACATGGCGTATGTGTCGACGGTCGTGAACACGTTCGGCGGCGAGTGGTTCAACGAGAAGTGGCAGGCGCAGCTCGACACGCCCGAATGGAAGAAGGCGGTCGGCTTCTACGCCGACCTGCTGAAGAACGATGGCCCGCCGGGAGCGAGCTCCAACGGCTTCAACGAAAACCTCACGCTGATGTCCTCCGGCAAGTGTGCGATGTGGATCGACGCGACCGTCGCGGCGGGCATGCTCTACAACAAGTCGCAGTCGCAGGTGTCGGACAAGATCGGCTTCGCGGCGGCGCCGGTCGCCGTCACGCCGAAGGGCTCGCACTGGCTGTGGTCGTGGTCGCTTGCGATTCCGAAGACGTCGAAGCAGCAGGACGCCGCGAAGAAGTTCGCCGCGTGGGCGACGTCGAAGGAATACATCGAGATGGTGGGCAAGGACGAAGGCTGGGCGTCGGTGCCGCCGGGCACGCGCAAGTCGACCTACGCGCGTCCCGAGTACAAGCAGGCCGCGCCGTTCGGCGACTTCGTGCTGAAGGCGATCGAGACGGCGGACCCGAACGACGCGACCCTTCACAAGGTGCCGTATAGCGGCATCCAGTTCGTTGGCATTCCGGAGTTCCAGTCGTTCGGCACGGTGGTCGGTCAGTCGATCGCGGGTGTCGTCGCGGGTCAGACGAGCGTCGACAACGCGTTGAAGGCGGCCAACGCCGCGGCGGATCGCGCCGTGAAGCAGGCGGGCTATCAGAAGTAAATCCTGTCGTAACGGGCCGCTTCGCCAGATGCGGCCCGCGAGGCATCATCGAGAGGTGACACGATGAGTCAACTGAATCCCCCCATCACCGATCATCATCTGGAGGAGTCCGCGGCCGAGCGCGACAAGCGGCGCGCGAAGTCCGTGCGATGGCTGATCTCGCCGTCGACCGGACTGCTCTTCCTGTGGATGGCCATTCCGCTCGCGATGACGATCTGGTTTTCGTTCTCGCGCTACAACCTGTTGAATCCCGATGTCAAAGGTTTCGCGGGATTCGACAATTTCGAGTTTCTCGTCACCGATCCGGCGTTCGGACCGTCGATCGGACACACGCTGACGCTGATCATTTCGGTGCTCGTGATCACGGTCGTGGGCGGCGTGCTGCTCGCCGTGCTGTTCGATCGCAAGTTCTTCGGGCAGGGCATCGCGCGTCTGCTCGTGATCGCGCCGTTCTTCGTGATGCCGACGGTTTCCGCGCTCATCTGGAAGAACATGATCCTGCATCCGGTCTACGGCCTCATCGCCGGCCTGATGCGCTCGATGGGCATGCAGCCGATCGACTGGTTCGCCGACTATCCGCTTTTCGCGGTGATCGTGATCGTCGCGTGGCAGTGGCTGCCGTTCGCGTTCCTCATTCTCTTCACGGCGATTCAGTCGCTCGATCAGGAACAGAAGGAAGCGGCGCGCATCGATGGCGCGGGCCCGTTCGCGATGTTCTTCTTCATCACGCTGCCACACCTGAAGCGCGCGGTCGCCGTGGTCGTGATGATGGAGACCATCTTCCTGCTGTCGATCTTCGCGGAAATCTACACGACGACGGGCGGCGGCCCCGGCACCGCGACGACCAATCTGTCGTACCTGATCTATGCGCTCGGCCTGCAACAGTTCGACGTCGGTCTCGCATCGGCGGGCGGCATCCTCGCGGTCATTCTCGCCAACATCGTCGCGTTCTTCCTCGTGAGAATGCTCGCGAAGAACCTGAAAGGGGAATACGAGTCATGAGCACACAATCGGTTGGTGGACCGCCGCGCGCCTCCGCGCTCGATATCGTCAAGAACGTGGTGCCGGGCATCGTCGCGTGGATCGTGTCCATCCTGCTGTTCTTCCCGATCTTCTGGATGACGATCACCGCTTTCAAGACCGAGCAGCAGGCATATTCATCGTCGCTGTTTTTCACGCCGACGCTGGAAAGCTTCCGCGAAGTCTTCGCGCGCAGCAACTACTTCGGCTTCGCGTGGAATTCGGTGCTGATCTCGCTGGGCGTCACGGTGATCTGCCTGCTTCTCGCCGTGCCTTGCGCCTACGCGATGGCCTTCTTCCCGACGAAGAAGACGCAGTCGGTCCTGCTGTGGATGCTGTCGACGAAGATGATGCCGTCGGTCGGCGTGCTCGTGCCGATCTATCTGCTGTGGAAGAACACGGGCCTGCTCGACACGGTGTCGGGTCTCGTGATCGTGTACACGCTGATCAATCTGCCGATCGCCGTGTGGATGGCCTACACCTACTTCAACGAAGTGCCGAAGGACATTCTGGAAGCGGGCCGCATCGACGGCGCGACGACCTGGCAGGAGATCGTCTATCTGCTGATGCCGATGGCATTGCCCGGTCTCGCGTCGACGGGCTTGCTCCTGATCATCCTGTCGTGGAACGAGGCGTTCTGGAGCATCAACCTGTCGAGCTCGAACGCGGCGCCGCTGACAGTGTTCATCGCGTCGTATTCGAGTCCGGAAGGCTTGTTCTGGGCGAAGCTTTCGGCGGCTTCACTGCTTGCGGTCGCGCCGATCCTGATCGTCGGCTGGGTCTCGCAGAAGCAACTGGTCCGCGGCCTTACGTTTGGCGCGGTGAAGTGAGGACGCGCTCGTGAACCTCACTCCATCCAGAGAGGCCAATCTCGAAGATCGCCTGCTGATCTGCGATTGCGACGGCGTGCTGATCGACAGCGAAGCGGTGGCGGCGCGCATGCTCGTGAGCGAATTGCAGTCGCTGTGGCCGGGCGTCGATGTCGAGCCGGTCGTGATGCCGCTGCTCGGCCTGCGCATCGAGGCGGTGCTAGCGAGCGCCTCCGATACGGTGAACCGCACGCTGACGCACGATCAGGTCATCGCGATCCGGCGCGCCGTCGAGGCTGCGGCGATGCAGGCGCCGACGGTTCCGGGCATCGCCGAGGCGCTCGCGGCCGTGCCCTTCACGAAGGCGTGCGCGAGCAACAGCTTTTCCACTTATGTCGATGCCGTGCTCCAGCGCACGGGCCTGCTGCGCTTTTTCGGCGAACGACGTTTCTGCGCGGACATGGTCGCGAATCCGAAGCCCGCGCCCGACGTCTATCTCGCGGCGGCGCGCGCGATGCGCATCGATCCGCTGCGCTGCCTCGTCGTCGAGGACAGCGTGACCGGCGTGACGGCGGCGCGGGCGGCGGGCATGCCGGTGCTGGGCTTCATCGGCGGCGGGCACGCGACCGAAGGACAGATCGGCGCGCTGGAGAAAGCGGGCGCGCAGGCGGTATTCGACGACATGACGCGATTGCCTGCGCTTGTCGAGCAATGGCTGCAGAACGCGACGTTCGAAATCAGATAGCGGGCGCGTTTGTCGCATCGCTAATGAAGACTGGGAGACACACACCATGGCTAGCCTGACACTGCGCAACATCAGCAAGCGATATGAAGAAACCGAGGTGATGCGCAACATCAACCTCGATATCAACGACGGCGAGTTCGTCGTGTTCGTGGGCCCGTCGGGCTGCGGCAAGTCGACGCTGATGCGCATGATCGCGGGTCTCGAAGACATCAGCGGCGGCGACCTGATGATCGACAACGCGCGCGTGAACGAACTGCCGCCCGCGAAGCGCGGCATCGCGATGGTGTTTCAGTCGTACGCGCTCTATCCGCACATGACGCTCTACGACAACATGGCGTTCGGCCTCAAGCTCGCGGGCGAGAAGAAGCCCGCGATCGACGCCGCCGTGAAGAACGCCGCGAAGATCCTGCACATCGACCATCTGCTCGATCGCAAGCCGAAGCAGCTTTCGGGCGGCCAGCGACAGCGCGTGGCGATCGGGCGCGCGATCACGCGCAAGCCGAAGGTCTTTCTCTTCGACGAGCCGCTCTCGAACCTCGATGCCGCGCTGCGCGTGAAGATGCGCCTCGAATTCGCGCGCCTGCACGACGACCTCAAGACGACGATGATCTACGTGACGCACGATCAGGTCGAGGCGATGACGCTCGCGGACAAGATCGTCGTGTTGTCGGCGGGGAACATCGAGCAGGTCGGCACGCCGAACACGCTGTATCACGCGCCGGCGAACCGCTTCGTCGCGGGCTTCATCGGCTCGCCGAAGATGAACTTTCTCTCGGGCACGGTCGCGCAGATTCAGAGCGACGGCGTGCTCGTGAAGTACGCGACGGGCGAGACGCAGCTCGTCGGCGTGCTGCCGGGCAATGCGAAACCGGGCGATGCGGTGACGGTCGGCGTTCGGCCCGAGCATCTGCAGCCGAACTCGCCGGAAGCGGGCGATTACGGCCTCTCCGCGACGGCGATGACCGTCGAAACGCTCGGCGACGCGGCGTATCTGTATGCGGAGACCGAAGTCGCGCCGGATGGCCTGATCTCGCGCATTCCGCCGCTCGAAAAGCACGCGCGCGGCGAGAAGTTGAAGCTCGGCGCATCGCCGGAGCATTGCCATCTGTTTAGCGCGGAAGGGCAGGCCTTTACGCGCAAGGTCGTCGATTCGTGGCTGCGCGAGCACGCGACGGCGGCTTGAGTTCGAGCTTTCAACGCGGCGCCGTTCGGACGGACGGCGCCGCTGTTTTTTGGGACGTAGGATAATCGTGAACGCGACCGGTCACGTCCGATGACCGGCTCATCCCACACGATCCTGCCATGCCCGTCCTGAACGAACTCTTCGTCTATCCGATCAAGTCTTGCGCGGGCATTTCGCTGCGTCGCGCGACGCTCTTCGAAACCGGCCTCGAATACGATCGCCACTGGATGGTGACCGACCCGGCGGGCGGGATGTTCACGCAGCGCGCGCATTCGCGCATGGCGTTGATCGAGACCGCGTTCGATGGCGACGAACTCGTCATCGATGCGCCCGGCATGCCGACGCTGCGTACGCCCTTGCGCGCCGAAGCGCTCGCGGACGCGAAGCCGATTCGTGCGACGGTCTGGCGCGATACTGTCGATGCGCTCGACACGGGCGAGCACACCGCGCAATGGTTCAGCGCGTTCCTCGGCATCGCCGCGCGTCTCGCGCGTTTCGCGCCGACTGCACGGCGAGATGTCACGGACGAATGGACTGCTCCCCACAGCACGCACACACGTTTCGCGGATCAGTTTCCGTTGCTGGTGGTCGGCCAGGCGTCGCTCGACGATCTCAACGCGCGGTTGTCCATCAAAGGTGCGCCGGGCATCGCGGCCAATCGTTTCCGTCCGAATCTGGTGATCGGCGGGCTCGATGCATACGAAGAGGATTTCGTCGGCGATATGCAGATCCGCGCGCCGGGACGCGATGTGCAATTGCGCCTCGTGAAGCTGTGCACGCGCTGCCCGATTCCTTCTATCGATCAGGACACGGGTGCGCCGAATCCCGCATGGCCGCACGAACCGCTCGACACGATGAGCGCGTATCGCGGGAGCGATCAGTTCGACGGCGCGCTCACCTTCGGCAAGAACGCGATCATTCTCGAAGGCGACGGCGTCGCGCTGGAGGTCGGGCAGAAAGTGGAGGCCGAGATCGAATTCTGAGCATTCACGCTTCGAGTGCCGCCTTCGCGCACAACTCATCGGTCACCAGCCCGGACAGCCATTGCCCCTTCAACGCGGCGACGAGTGCTTCGCGCTTCCTCTGTCCGCCCGCGAAGCCGATCGTCGGGCGTTTGGGCGGCGAGTCCAGCGCGAGGCTCGTCGCGCGCGCGCCGGTTTTCGATTTCACGCGCTTGCCTTGCGCATCGATCGGCAGGCCGAGCCATTCGGCCACCGCGCCTGTCTGCATCAACTCGTCCACTTCCGCGCGCGTGATGAAGCCGTCCTCGTGCAGCGGGCAGTTCACGCCCACATTGCCGATTCCGACGAACGCGACATCCGCCTGCTGCGCCAGCTCGCTGACGATGCGATACAGCCGGTGATTGAGCCACTGCGCGCGTTCGGTTTCGCTGTCGGCCATGAGCGGCGCGGGCAACATGAAATGCTTGCCGCCGGTCTTTTCCGATAGCTGCTGCGCGACGTCGTAACGATTCGACGAGCCGTCCTGCGCGATGGCGCCGACCATCGATACGAATCGATGCTGCGGCCGGTCGAGCTGTCCGATCTGCGCGACGCAGGCCTTCAACGTGCGCCCGCTGCCGATCGACACGACGAGCGGCTTTTCTTCCAGCAGATAGCGCTCCATCACCTGCGCGCCCGCGACGGCGAGCTTGCGGTCGATCTGTTCGGGCGCATCGCCGTCGATGGGCACGACTTCGCACATCGCGAGGCCGTAGCGGTCGCTGAGCGCCTTCGCGAGCGACAGGCAATCGGCGATGCGATGATCGACCCGGACGCGGATCAGGTTCTTTTCGACAGCGAATGCGACGAGTCGCTGCGCCACCGGGCGCGAGATCTGCAGCTTTTCGGCGATCTCGTTTTGGGTGTTGCCGGCGACGTAGTACAGCCACGCTGCGCGCGTCGCGAGGTCGAGTTTTTCGGTGGACTTGGGCACTGTGGTGGTTCTTGCTTGATGTTTTTTTTGAGGTGAGTGCTTCGATTTCGCCGGATCCCGATTTCGTGTTGGTCTATTAGCTCTGCCCCTGTGCGGGGCGGCAGTCACTTTCTTTGCTGCTGCAAAGAAAGTAACCAAAGAAAGCAGCTCTCCCCATCCAAAGTACTCCACGCCGGCCGCGGCACAGGCGATTGGCCTAATGGTGCGCCCTTAGCAAGTGCCCTCACAAGCAGAACACCGCTTGGATCGCGCACGGTCCGTCTCATCGCACCGCGATGCTTGCGGGTTCAGCACGAAATAGCTCCGGCCCGCTACGCGGCCGATGGGTCCATCGGGTCGGCGCGTGCTTCTTTGCTAACGCTTCCATCTCACTGCAATTGCCCCTGGTTGGTTTCCGTTGCAGGCCCGGCGGCAGCGCGTAGCGCTGTGCCGAAGCTCTTTCGTGCTGAACCAGTGCCCTCAAATGACTAGCTTGTCAGACCGTGTGCGAGCCGAGCCGTGTTCTGCTTGTGAGGGCACTCGCTACGGGCGGACCATTAGGCCAATCGCCTGTGCCGCGGCCGGTGTGAGGTACTTTGGATGGGGAGAGCTGCTTTCTTTGGTTACTTTCTTTGCAGCAGCAAAGAAAGTGACTGCCGCCCCGCACAGGGGCAACGCCAATAGACCACTAAAAAATCGGGATCCGGCAAAAAACACCCGCCGCCACGCCCCCCCATTCCATCCAAGCCCAAGAGCCTCACAAAATCAAGCCAACCTCGGCCGCGCCGAATCAAACAACGGCCTCACATGCTGATACAACTCCCGAAACCCCTTCAACCGCTGTCGAAGCAGCGCATGCCGCTCCGCATTCGGCGTGAATTCCTGCTTGATCTCGGGTTTCGCCAGCACCGTCGCCGGGTCGCCGCCCGCCGCGAGCCAGCCGAGCCGCGCTGCGCCCAGCGCCGCTCCGGTCTCGCCGCCGCCGTGCGTGCGCGTCGGGGTATCGAAGGCATCCGCGAACATCTGCGCCCAGTACGCGCTGCGCGCACCGCCGCCGAGCATCGACAGCGCGCGCGCCTGCGTTCCCGCCGATTGGAGCGCGTCGAGACCATCGGTGAGCGAGAGCGTCACGCCTTCCAGCACCGAGTAGCCGAGCAACGCGCGATCGGTCGCATGCGTCATGCCGAAGAACACGCCCTGCGCATACGGATCGTTGTGCGGCGTGCGCTCGCCGCTCAGATACGGCAGGAACAAAGGCGCGGACGGCAGCACATCGGCGGGCAGCGCCTCGATCTCCGCAAGCAGGGTCGGCTCGTCCGTCGACGTGAGTTTGCATACCCAGCGCAGGCAACTCGCCGCCGACAGCACCACGCTCATCTGATGCCAGCGATCCGGAATCGCATGGCAGAACGCATGCACCGCGGAAGCCGGATTCGGCCGGAAGCGATCGCCGATCACGCACAGCACGCCCGATGTGCCGAGCGACAGAAAGCCATCGCCCGGATCGGTCGCGCCGATGCCCACCGCGCTTGCGGCATTGTCGCCGCCGCCCGCCGCGACGATCACGCCGTCGCGCAAACCGAATTCGCGCGCGAGCTCGGGCCGCAATGTGCCCGACGGCTCGCTGCCCTCGGCGAGCGATGGCATCTGCTGGCGCGACATGCTGCACGCGGCCAGCAGCTCGTCGGACCAGTCGCGGCGCGCGACATCGAGCCAGAGCGTGCCCGCGGCATCCGAAGGATCGGAGACCTTCGTGCCCGTCAGATGCATGCGCAGGTAATCCTTCGGCAATAGCACGCAAGCAGTCCGCCGGAAGATATCGGGTTCGTTGTGCGCGACCCAGAGCAGCTTGGGCGCGGTGAAGCCGGGCATCGCCAGATTGCCGGCGATCTCGTGCAGGTTAGGCGCGCGCTCGTAGAGTTCGGCGCATTCCTTGTCGCTGCGCATGTCGTTCCACAGGATCGCGGGGCGCAGCACGTTGTCCTGCGAATCGAGCAGCACCGCGCCGTGCATCTGACCCGAGAGGCCGATGCCGCGCACCTGCGCGAACTCGTCGGGAAATTTCTCGCGCAGCCTGAAGAGCGCGGCGCGCGTGCCTTCCCACCAGTCGAGCGGATTTTGCTCCGACCAGCGCGACTTCGGACGCGATACGGTGAACGGCGTGCCCGCCGTGCCGATGACGCTGCCGTCGCCCGCGAGCAGCAGCACTTTCACTTCGGAGGTGCCGAGGTCGATGCCTAAGTACATGAACGGACCCTTTGTCGTTGCCGGGATCGAGCCCGGCCAAAAACGAGGCGTGACGCCAATGCCGCAGGAGGCGCTAATTTAACGCCGCGCGGCGCGGCGCGCCATGGGCACATTACCCGAGCGGCGCGGCGCGCGCTTCACGTCTGCGTTTAACGTGGCGATAACATCGCCGTTATGGTTGCGCTCGCGCCCGCGCTCATGGACGGTTGGCCAGCCACGCATCGACCTTCGCGATCGCGCCGCGCATCACGCGTTCGAGCCCTTCGGTCTGCGCCATGCTGCCCCACAGGAGCTTGTCGCTCGTGAACGCCTCGATCGGATCGGGCGCCGTGAAAAAGGCATGCGCGAGCGCCGGGTCCATCACGCCGTCCTGATACGCATAAGGCAGCTTGCCTTCGTGCCAGCGTTCGAGGAAACGGAAGAACAGCGCGGGCAGGATCGCGGTCGAATCGGGATCGACCCTGCGCGCGAAGCATTCGGACAGCGTCGGCGCAATGAAGCCCGGCAGCTTCGAGAAGCCGTCCGCCGCGACGCGCTGATTCGTGTCCTTGATGTACGGATTGCTGAAGCGATCGAGCACGACATCGCGATACTTCGCGAGATCGATCGGGCTCGGCGAGAGGCAGGGAATCACGTCGTCCGTGACGTAGGCATCCGCGAGCGCGCGGATCTCCATGTCCTGCGTGCCTTCGTGGATGTATTGCAGCCCGACGAGCGTTCCCGCCCAGGCGATGCAGCTATGGCTCGCATTGAGGATGCGGATCTTCGCTTCCTCGTACGGATGCACCGATTCGACCATCTCCGCGCCGACCTTTTCCCACGCGGGCCGTCCGGCGATGAAGTTGTCCTCGATCACCCACTGGATGAACTTTTCGCCCATCACCGGCGCGTGGTCGTCGAAGCCGGTCGCGGCTTTCACGCGCTCGGCGACGTCGGGCGTCGGGCGCGGCGTGATGCGGTCCACCATCGCGTTCGGACACGAGGTGTTCGCGATCATCCAGTCGCGCAGCGCGTTCTCGCCGCGTCGTTCGAGGAATTCGAGCATGCCCGCCTTGAAGCGGTCGCCGTTGCTGCGCAGGTTGTCGCAGTTCTGCAGCGATACCTTGCCCGCGTCGGACTTCATGCGTGCATCGAGGATCGCGGCGAGGGCGCCGTAGATCGTCGTCTTCGATCCTTTCAGGTCGGCGGCCAGGTCCGGATTCGCGGTGTCGAGCTTGTCGTGCTCGTCGAGGTAATAGCCGCCTTCGGTGACGGTGAACGACACGATCTTCGTTTTCGGGTCCGCGCCCACGGCGATGAGTTCGGCCAGATCCGCGGACCACGGCACGACCTTCCTGATCGCGCGGATCGTCTCGTACTCGCGCTCGCCCTTCGGCGTGACGGTTTCGAGCGTGTACTCGCCGTTCTGCGCCGCGAGCGCATCGAGAACGGCGTTCATGTCGCCGCGAATGTTGCCGACGGCGAGTGACCAGCTTTTGTCACCCGATTCGTTCAGTCGATGCAGATACCACGCCTGGTGCGCGCGATGAAAAGACCCGGCGCCGATGTGCAGGATCACGTTGGCTTCGTTCGTCATGTCGTCTCTTCCTCTGATTGGCTGTGCGCCCGTTCTTCGCGGACGGCGGGTCGCGATGACGCGCGATGGCGCCTGCAGCGGTTGAAGCGTTTGAATCGAGCATTTGCTCTGTCGCTGGTCGAATGATCGTATTCGCCCGGACGAAAGTCAAGGCGCGCTGCCCCTGCGACGCGGCGCAATTTGCGCGCCTCGTGGCGGCGGAGAATCCTGTCCGGGCATGCGTTGCACAGGCGCTGCGGCGCAACGATTCGATCGATGCGGCCGGATCGGGAATAACCCGGATAGGCAACGTGACGGCCATTGAACGAAGGTGCGTGAGCCAAATGTCTTTTAACGCCTTTAACGATAGGCGCAAAAACAGAACGCGGGAGACGGATATGGATTACGTGATCGGCATCGACATCGGCACGCAGAGCACGAAGGCGTTGCTCGTCGATACCAGCGGCGCGATCGTCGCGCAGCATTCGAGCGCTTACCATCCTGACACGCCCAGGCCGTTATGGGCGGAGCAATGGCCTTCGGTCTGGTTCGATGCCGTGACTGAATGCATTGCCGGCGTCGTCGCCAAGGCGCGCGAGCGGGGCGTCGGCGCGAGCGACGTGAAGGCGCTGTGCGTGAGCAGCCTGTACGGCGGCTCGGGCATTCCCGTCGACGGGAACATGGAGCCGCTCCATCCGTGCCTCATCTGGATGGACCGGCGCGCGACGGCGGAGGTCGACTGGGTGCGCGAGAACGTCGACATGAAGCGGCTGGAAAAGATCACGGGCAATGGCGTCGACAGTTATTACGGTTTCACGAAGATGCTGTGGCTGCGCAACCATCGGCCCGACGTGTGGGAGAAGACGCGCTACTTTCTGCCGCCCAATGCGTTCGTGATTCAGCGTCTGACGGGCGAACTCGCCGTCGATCACAGTTCGGCGGGCAATCTCGGCGGCGTGTACGACGTCACGAAACGCGCGTGGTCGACCGAAGCCCTCGACATGCTCGGCATTCCCGCTTCGATGATGCCGCAGCGGCTCGTCGAATCGTCGGAAGCGGTGGGCGGACTGCTGCCGCAATGGGCCGACAGGCTCGGTCTCGCGGTGGGCACGCCGGTCGTGGCGGGCGGCGTCGATGCCGCGGTCGCGACGTTCGCGGCCGGTGTCACGAGGGCGGGTCATCACGTCGCGATGATCGGCACGAGCATGTGCTGGGGCTACATCAACCAGACCGTCGACGCGAGTCACGGACTCGTGTCTATGCCGCATGTCTACAACGGCAAGCGCGATCTCTATGTGTTCGGCGGCGCGAGCACGGCGGGGCAATGCGTCGCGTGGTATCGCGATCAGTTCTGCCAGGGGGAAATCGCTGCCGCGAAGGCGATGCCGCATGGCGATCCGCATCGGCTGCTGGAGGAGGCGGCGTCGAAGGTCGCGGCGGGCTCGGATGGCGTCGTGTTTCTGCCTTATCTGATGGGCGAGCGCAGTCCGGTCTGGGATGCGCGCGCGAGCGGCACGTTCGTCGGGCTCAACCTGTTTCATACGCGCGCGACGCTCTATCGCGCGGTGCTGGAAGGCGTCGCGTTCGCGCTGAAGCACAACATGGAGGCGGGGCGGCGCGGCGCGCAATCGCTCGATGACCGGTTGATCGTGGTCGGCGGTGCGGCGCATTCGGATCTGTGGATGCAGATCATCGCCGATGTCACCGGATATCCGGTGCTGTCGATCGAACAGGATGTCGAAGCACCGATGGGCGCGGCGTTGCTGGCCGCGTTGGGCGTCGGGCTTGTGTCGCGGGAGACGGCGGAAGGCGGGTGGGTCACGCTCGTCGAGCGGGCGCAGCCGGATGTGGAGCGGCAGAGGGTTTATGCGCAACGCTTCGGCGTCTATCTCGATCTGTATCCGGCTTTGAAGCCGTTGATGCATCGGTTGAGGGTTGAATGATTGGTTTGTTTTTTGTTTTTTGTTTTTGCTCTTGCTTGATTGTCGGGGAAGCCTGTCTTCGCGTCGGTCTATTAGCTCTGCCCCTGTGCGGGGCGGCAGTCACTTTCTTTGCTGCTGCAAAGAAAGTAACCAAAGAAAGCAGCTATCCCCATCCAAAGTACCTCACACCGGCCGCGGCACAGGCGATTGGCTGAATGGTCCGCCAGTAGGGAGTGCCCTCACAAGCAGAACACGGCTCGGCTCGCACACGGTCTGACAAGCTAGTCATTTGAGGGCACGGGTTCAGCACGAAACAGCACCGGCACAGCGCTACGCGCTGCCGCCGGGTCCACAAGGGAAACCAGCGGGCTGCACATGCAGTGAGATGGAAGCGTTAGCAAAGA
>NZ_CAJMZL010000059.1:0-17624 GCF_905220305.1 Caballeronia sp. J97
TGCATCGCGAGGAAGGCGTTCGGACGCTCATGCGCGGCCCATGCCGAAGCGCTCGCGATACGTCAGCGGCGTAATGCCGAGCGCTTGCTGGAATGCCTTCCTCATCGCTTCATAGGTCTTGAAGCCGCTGTTCGCGGCGACGGTCTTGGCGGGCAGATTGCCTTCCTCCAGCATCCTGCGCGCTGCTTCGATGCGCGCGCGCGTGACGAAGGTCGACGGCGTCGTACCGGTTTCGCGCTTGAATGAGCGATTGAAATTGCGCACGCTCATTGACAGGCGTTCCGCCATCTCTGTCGGCGAGATTTCTCTTTGAAGGTTCGCGAGCATCCAGTCCTGCACATCGCGGATGCCGGGATTGTGCGTCGCCTGACTCACGAGATGCGAGCTGAATTGCGACTGTCCGCCGGGACGCTTGAGATAGACGACCAGATCTCGCGCCACGTCGAGCGCGACATCCAGCCCGAAATCCTCTTCGACGAGCGCGAGCGCCAGATCGATGCCGGCCGTCACGCCCGCCGACGTCCACAGATTGCCTTCGCGAATGAAGATGCAATCGGCATCGACGCGAATAGCCGGATACCTCGTCCTCAATGCATCGGCGACGGCCCAGTGAGTCGTCGCGCGCTTGCCGTCCAGCAAACCCGCAGCGGCCAGAAAGAAAGCACCGGAACAGAGCGCGGCCGTGCGCGCCATGCGATTCGCGGCGGCTTCGACCCACTGCACGATTTGCGGCGCATGGCTCACCGCTTCCTCGATCTGCCACGCGCCGACGATGATCGCGGTATGCGGCAGCGCGAGCGTGTCGATGCGCTTCGTCGCCGTGAGCGACACACCCGTGTCGGATACCACTTCGCCGCGCTTGATCGATGCGAGCTTGACGTCATAGCGGCCCGCAAGGCCACGGCGTTCCAGATGAATGTTCGCGTAGGTAAAGACGCTCAATGAACCGATGGCTTCGAGCGCCTTGAAGCCGTTGTAGATGATGATATCGACAGTCAGAAGCATGGCATTACCGTTCTTCACTCGTTCGCCGTATCGACAGGCACGCTGAGCCCCACTTTCACGCGGCTCATGCTCACGAGCGTCTTGAAGCGCTTGACGTTGTTATTGGAAAAGAAAAGCTGTCGCGTGAGTTCGTTGTATTGCTCCATGTCGCGCACGCTCAGCACCAGAACGAAATCCGCTTCGCCCGCCACGTAATAGCACTGCTGAATCTGCGGACATTGCGCGAAGGTGCGCTTCATTGCATCGAGCAGATCAATCTGCTCGCTCTCGACTTCGACCATCACGATGATGGTCAGCGGATGATCGACTTTCTCCGGCGCGACGATAGCCGCATAGCGATCGATCACGCCTTCGTCCAGAAGGCGTCGCAATCTGCGGTTCACCGCTGCCGTCGAAAGATTGACGCGCGCGCCGAGTTCGTTCTGCGGCGTTTGCGCATCGCGCTGGACTTCGGCGAGAAGTTTTCGATCGAAGATGTCGAGGCTGGAAGTCATGTCGTTGTCTCTCGAAGATCGAGAGATTTTTGCATAAGCGACCTCGACAACGCGCGTTTTTTGATCCGCGCGCGCAATATTATTTTCCGGTCGCCTTTCTTATGCGGAGTTGTCCCGTATGCTCGTTTCGAATCCGAAGTCGCGCAAAATCGCGTATCCCGCCGATCTTCGCGCGATACTGAACATCGAAGCCGCGAGCGAAAGCCGCGCGTGGCTCGCGAACTGGCCGCTCATTAACCGCGCTAGCACGCCGCTCTGGAATCTCGCCGATGCCGCCGCGCAGTTTGGCATCGCGCGATTGTGCGTGAAGGATGAATCCGTGCGCTCGCCGCTCGGCAGCTTCAAGGCGCTCGGTGCGCCGATCGCGCTGGCGCGTCTCGTGATGCGACATTGGCACGCGCACGACATCGATCCGAAGCGCCTCTTCGAAGGCCATTACGCGCGGCTGCTCGCGAACCTGACCGTGATCAGCGCGACCGATGGCAATCACGGCAAGGCGCTCGCCGCCGCCGCGCGGAGCTTCGGCTGCGAGTGCGTCATCGTGCTGCACGCCAATGTCAGCGAGGAACGCGAGCAGGCTATCGCGGCGTACGGGGCGCGCATCGTGCGCATCGCGGGAAACTACGACGAGTCGGTCGACCACGCGGCGA
Organism: Caballeronia sp. J97; assembly: GCF_905220305.1. Taxonomy (NCBI): domain Bacteria; kingdom Pseudomonadati; phylum Pseudomonadota; class Betaproteobacteria; order Burkholderiales; family Burkholderiaceae; genus Caballeronia; species Caballeronia sp. J97. The sequence goes on from NZ_CAJMZL010000059.1 coordinate 2,150, forward strand.
AGCTGGCTCAATCGAATGGCTGGCATGTCGTTTCAGACACCTCATACGAGGGTTATGAAACGATGCCCCGCGATGTCATGCAAGGTTATGGCGTGATCGCCGCGGAGATCGTCGAGCAGCAAGACGCGCCGTTCACGCACGTGTTCCTGCAAGGCGGCGTCGGCGGTCTTGCCGCTGGCGTCGCGAGCTATCTGTGGGAGCGCCATGGCGAGGCGCGACCGCGCTTTATCGTCGTCGAGCCGGTGCAGGCCGATTGTCTATATCGGAGCGCCATCGAAGGCAAGGCGGCGAAATCGACGGGTTCTGTCGATTCGGTGATGGCCGGGCTCGCATGCGGGGAGGCGTCGCCGCTCGCGTGGCGGGTGCTCGAACGATGCATCGACGACTTCGTGCTTATCGAAGACAGCGATGCAGTCGATGCGATGAAAGCGCTCGCGCAAGGCGTCGGTCATGATGTGCCGATCGTCGCGGGCGAATCGGGCGCGGCGGGATTCGCGGGGCTCGCCGTGTCGATGCGCGATCGCCGGCTCGCCCGTTCGCTCGGGCTCGACGGGAACGCTCGCGTGCTCGTCATCAACACGGAAGGCGCGACGGCGCCTTCGGTGTATGCGCAACTCGCCGGCGAATCGGCGGCCGACGTATCGAAGCGTCAGCGCGACTGGCTGAAGCGCGGCGTGCAATGAGAGGACATCACGCATGGAAAGCACCCTGCAAGCGCAATTGAAGAGCTGGCGCCATCATCTGCACCGGCATCCCGAAACCGGCTTCGAAGAGATCGAAACCGCGGACTATGTCGCGCGCATTCTCGAAACGCTCGGGCTTGACGTGCATCGCGGGATCGGCGGAACGGGGCTCGTCGCGAATCTGAAAGTGGGCGAAGGAAAGGGCGTCATCGGGCTGCGTGCGGACATGGATGCGCTGAACATCGTCGAGCATGCGCCGGATCGCGCGCATGCTTCGCGCACGCACGGAAAAATGCATGCGTGCGGGCACGATGGCCATATGTCGATGATCCTCGGCGCCGCGCGTCTGCTCGCCGAACGACGCGATTTCGACGGCACCGTGCGCTTCGTCTTTCAGCCGGCCGAAGAGCACGGACGCGGCGCGAAAGCGATGATGGCCGATGGCCTCTTCGAGCGCTTTCCCGTCGACGCGATCTTCGGCGCGCACAACATGCCGGGCATGCGCGCCGGCACGTTCGCGACACGCGCGGGCGGCATCATGGCGAGCGAGGATAACTTCGCGATTCACGTCAAGGGCCGCGGCACGCATGCGGCGCGTCCGCATATGGGCATCGATCCGATTGTCGTCGCATCGCAGATCGTCGTGGCGTTGCAGACGATCGTGTCGCGCAATCTCGATCCCGGCGCGCAAGCCGTGATCTCGTGCACGGAGTTCATCACGGACGGACTGAGGAACGTGATTCCCTCGAATGTCGTCATCAAGGGCGATACGCGAAGTTATTCGCGCGAAGTGCAGACGCTGCTGGCATCGCGCATGAAGGAAGTGAGCGAAGGCATCTGCCGCGCGAACGGCGCGGACTGCGCGTTCGAATACACGCACGAGTTCGCGCCGACGATCAACTCGCCGGGCTATGTCGATCTCGCGGTGCGTGCGGCGACGAACATCGCGGGCGCGCATGACGTAGACGCCGACGTTCAGCCGATGATGATCTCGGAAGACTTCGGCGCGTTCCTCCAGGTCGTGCCGGGCAATTTCGTGTTCATCGGCAACGGCGAATCGGCGGAAGAGGGCGGCGTTCCGCTGCATAACGCGTGTTACGACTTCAACGACGAAATACTGCAGACGGGCGCGCGATATTTCGCGGAGATCGCGCGCCTTGCATTGCCGCGCGCCGTCGTGGACAAGGGCGCGCGATTGGCTTCTACTTAGGCATTTCGTCGACGAAACAGGGAAGCGACCTTGGCCAGCCGGCATCCCGATAGTCCGCAACGGGCGCACGCCATCGCCGCGCAGGCGAGTCCTTGCGACGAGCTCGTCATTCGCGCCCATCCCGTCGCGGCCGATCAGCCGTGCCGGCGCAAGCGGCTCGCGTTGTCGGCGACGATTCTCGGCTCCAGCATGGCGTTCATCGACGGCTCGGTCGTCAACGTCGCGCTGCCTTCTATCCAGAGCGAACTCGGCGCGAGCATCGCGGCGATGCAGTGGGTCGTCAACGCGTATCTGCTGTTTCTCGGCGCGCTCGTGCTCGTCGGCGGTTCGATGGGCGACAAGCTGGGCCGGCGCAGGGTGTTCATCGCGGGCATCGCGATTTTCACGGTCGCGTCGGCGGCGTGCGGCTTCGCGCCGGACATGGGCTGGCTCATCGCGGCGCGCGCGTTGCAGGGCATCGGCGCGGCGCTGCTCGTGCCGGGCAGCCTCGCGATCATCGGCGCGGTGTTCGAGGGCGAGGCGCGCGGACGCGCGATCGGCACGTGGGCGGGCGTCGGGGCGATCACGTCGTCGCTCGGGCCGGCGGCGGGCGGCTGGCTCGTCGATGCCTTTTCCTGGCGCGCGATCTTCTTCCTCAATCTGCCGCTCGCCGCCGCGACGATCGCGCTCGCGATCGCGTCCGTCCCCGATAGCCACGACGCCGACGCGCCGCAAGCGCTCGACTGGCCCGGCGCCGCGAGCACGGCGGCGGGGCTCGCGGCGCTGACCTTCGGGCTCACCGAGGCGCCGTCGCGCGGCTTCGCCGATCCGCTCGTGCTGGGGATGATCGGCGCGGGCGCGATGCTGCTCGCCGCGTTCATCGCGATCGAAGCGAAATCGCGCGATCCGATGGTCCCGCTCGACATCTTCCGCTCGCGCGATTTCAGCGGCGCCAATCTCGTCACGCTGCTGCTGTATTTCGGGCTCGGCGGCGTGCTGTTCTTCCTGCCGTTCACCCTGATCCGCGCATACGGGTTCAGCGCGACCGAAGCGGGCGCGGCAGTGCTGCCGATGCCGCTCATCATCGGCTTGCTGTCGCGCTTCACGGGCGGATTGACGAGCCGCTTCGGCGCGCGGGCGTTGTTGATCGCGGGGCCGTGCATCGCGGGTCTGGGTTTCGCGATGCTCGCGCTGCCGTTCGTCGCGGGCAGCTATTGGGCGGGTTTTCTGCCCGCGCTCGTCGTGCTCGGGCTCGGCATGACGATTACCGTCGCGCCGTTGACGACGACCGTGATGGCGGCGGTCGGAACCGGGCGCGCGGGCGTCGCGTCCGGCATCAACAACGCGGTCGCGCGAGTGGCGAGCCTGCTGGCGATCGCGGTGCTCGGCATCGTGTTCGTGTGGTCGCACGACGCGGCGTTGTCGGCGCGGCTCGATCGCCTGCATCTGCCGCACGAGAGCATGCGCGTGCTCGATGCGCAGGCTTTGTCCGCCGCGCCCGCGACACCGCTCGCCCGCGCGCAGGCGGACGCCATCGCCGAAGCCCTGCGCGCCGTCGCCGCGCTGTCCGCCGCGTGCGCATTCGCGGCGGCGTGCGTGGCGGCGGCGACCATCCAGCGCAGAAAATGAAAAATCCCGATGCGGGCGTGAGCCGGACATCGGGATTCGAAGGTGCCGCTGTGAAGCTTTTGTTATTGGCCGACGTGGGCCGGTTGTTGTTCGATCGACTTGGCGCGCTTTTGCAATTCTTCGGTCGTGTGGCCTTCGCCGTTCGGCAGCCAGCCCGGAGGACGCAGCAGAAAGCCGACCGCATCCGACACGCTCTTCGCGTTGAACATGTCCTTCACGAGGCTGACCCAGTGCTGCATCTCGACGACGATCGGGTTATGCGAGGTCACCGGCGTGGTCAGTCCGTAGACACAGGGCTCCTCGGCGCGCTCTTCCACGTAGGTGCCGAACAGGCGATCGAACACGATCAGCACGCCGCCGAAGTTCGCATCGAGATACGTCGCGTTCGATGCGTGGTGCACACGGTGCGACGACGGCGTGTTGAACACATATTCGAGCCAGCCGAGCTTCGGAATCCACGTTGCATGCAGCCAGAACTGGTAGAGCAGGTTGATCGACACGACCGCGAGCACCACATCGGGCTTCACGCCGAACCACACGAGCGGGGTGAAGAAGATGGCCGAGCCGGCGATCTTGGTCAGCCAGCCGAGACGGTACGCGGACGACAGCGTCAACTGGTTCGGCGAGTGGTGCACCGCGTGATTCGCCCAGAAGAAGCGGATCGTGTGCGACGCGCGGTGATACCAGTAGTAGCAGAACTCCTGTCCGATGAAGAGCAGGAACAGCGTCAGCGCGGTGTTCGTCGTGACCGTATGGATGCGATGCTCCCATGCGAAGTTGAACACCGGCGTCGCGAGCGAGATGGGCACGAAGGCGAGCAGCTTGCGACCGACGAGATCGGCGAGGGAGATCCAGGTCTCGTGCCAGTCGAAGGCCTTGTCGGTGCCTTTGTGCTTGAAGTGCAGGACGACGGCCTCGATCATCGACGCAGCGAGAACGACGCCCATCACATACATCGAAATTTTTCCGAGCAGCTCCAGTTCCATGATGGTTCGCCTTGGTGGGTGGTTGCGAATGAACCCATTGTGGCGATCGACCCGGTTAAAAACCACGCACAAACTATTTCATGGAATGTCATGGGCCGCCCGCAAAGCCTTGTGGAAAAAGGGGCGGGCGTTTCGCGGGAGTTATTTCAAAGTATGTCGGCCGGGAGTCGGCGCGTTGGGGCCTTGCGCCGGCTTCTTGTTTGACTAAGGTTTGGCGGGGATCTCGAAAATGGTCCAGCCTTCATTGCGCGACGCGAGAAAGCGTGCGATGGAATCGGCGGTCATCGTGCGAATTCGGCCGGCGTACCTTGTACAGCACGCCAGACATCGATAGAATGCGAACAATTCCTATTTACATCGCATCGCAAAGATGACCGCCGTGGCGTACGACTATCGTTCCGAGGTTCCGCGGGCATGAGGCCGGTTCTGGTTCGCCTGCATCGCTGGCTCGGCGTCGCGACCGCGCTGTTTCTCTTCGTCTCGGGTCTCACGGGCGCGATCATCGCGTGGGATCACGAAATCGATGCGCTCCTCAATCCGTCTTTCTTCAACGCACACACCGAAGGTCCCGCGCTGCCGCCGCTCGAACTCGCGCGGCGCGTCGAGGCGGCCGATCCGCGCGTCGAAGTGACGTATCTGCCGCTCGGCATAGAGCCGGGGCACACCGCGCAGATGATGGTGATGCCGCGCACCAATCCGGCGACCAACGCGCCGTACGACGTCGCGTACAGCCAGATCGCCGTCGATCCCGCGACGGGCCGGGTGCAGGCACAGCGCATGTGGGGCGCGGTGTCGCTCGCGCGCATCGATCTGATGCCGTTTCTCTACAAGCTGCACTACACGCTGCATTTGCCGGTCGTCGGCGGTTTCGATATCGGCACGTGGCTGATCGGCATCGTCGGGATTCTGTGGTTCTTCGACAGCGGCATCGCGCTGGTTCTGTCGTTTCCGAGCGTGAAGGCGTGGCGCAAGTCGTTCGCGTTCCGCGTGAAGCGCGGCGGCTACGCGCTCACGTTCGATCTGCATCGCTCCGGCGGCGTATGGATCTGGGGCCTGTTGCTCGTGATGGCGCTCACGTCGATTTCGATGAATCTCGCCGAGCCCGTGATGCGCCCGGTCGTGTCGATGTTCTCGAAGCTCTCGCCATCGTTCCTCGACAACCCGGAACTCGTGCGCGCGGGGCCGCCGGGCAAGCCGCTCGCCACGCGCGAGCAGATTCTGGAGATGGCCGCGCGCGACGCGAAACGCGAGAACCTGACCGAGCCGATGGGCGCGCTCTACTATGCGCCGATGTTCAAGGCTTACGGCGTCGGCTTCTTCGCGCCGGGACGCGATCATGGCGACATGGGTCTCGGCAACGCCTGGCTCTACTACAACGCTCAGACAGCCACGCTCGCGGGCTCGTCGATTCCGGGCCGCGGCTCGGCCGGCGACATCTTCATGCAGGCGCAGTTTCCGCTGCACTCGGGGCGCATCGTCGGCGTCGGCGGGCGCATTCTCGTGAGCGCCGTGGGCATCGCGGTCGCCGTGCTCAGTGCGACGGGCCTCATCATCTGGTTCAGAAAGCGCTCCGCGCGGCGGCATTCGGCTTCGGTCGCAAACGCGCGGGCGGCGCGCTCGCTGACATCCTGAAGCGCTCGGCGTCATCATCGCAAGTCATTCCGATAACTCGAATAAAGCTCGGCGAGAGTCACCGGTTCGCGTGAGATGTTGCGTTCGCGCAAATCTTTTTCTTGTTGAATGATAACGAATCTTATTTACTCTATAATCCGGCGCATAACGTAGTCCCGCCTGTCACGCGCTCGCCGCGACTGGTCTTGCGACACGAAACAATGCCTCCCGGATTCCAATCGCGCCCCGGGACGGAAGACCGACCCAATCGTAGTTTCCGCATTCATGTCCGTTTCCCGCACTCACACCCCGCAGGCAGCGCCTGCGAAGGCGCTGACGCATCGCGCCGCCATCGTCGCGGCCGTCGCGATGGTCTTCTCCCTGCCGGCCCACGCGCAGTCGGCCGGCGGCGGCGACAGCAACGCCACCGCGGCGCCGCAGGAAAGCGCGCTGCCCGCCGTGAAGGTTCAGGCTTCGAAGGAACAGCTTCCCGGCGATCTCGCGCCGACCTTCGCGGGCGGCCAGGTCGCGCGCGGCGCCGATTTCGGCGTGCTCGGCCAGCAGAAGATGCTCGACGTGCCGTTCAGCATGACGACCTACACGTCGAAGCTCATCGAAGACCAGCAGGCGCGCACCATCGCCGACGTGCTCGCGAACGATCCGTCCGTTCGCACTGCGTACGGCTTCGGCAACTTCGCGGAAACATACGTGATCCGCGGCTTTCAACTCGACGGCGACGACGTGTCGCTGAACGGCCTGTACGGCATCACGCCGCGCCAGCTCGTGGCGACCGATGCGCTGGAGCGCGTCGACGTGTTCAAGGGTGCGAATGCCTTTCTGAACGGCGCGTCGCCGAACGGCTCGGCGGTGGGCGGCGGGCTGAACCTGCAACTGAAGCGCGCGGACGACAAACCGCTCACGCGCGTCACGCTCGAAGGCACGGCCTCGGGCGAGATCGGGGCGCACGTCGATATCGGCCGGCGCTTCGGCAGCGAAGGGCAGCTCGGCATCCGCGTGAATCAGGCGAATCACGACGGCGAAACGAGCATCGACGGCGAACACCGCCGCGACAACACGACGGCCGTGTCGATCGACTGGCGCGGCGACAAGCTGCGTCTCTACGGCGATTTCCTGTATCAACGTCAGCGCATCAACGGCGGCCGCCCGGCCGTCAACGACTACGCGAATTTCATTCCGGAGCCGCCATCGGCGACCTATAACTACGCGCAGACCTGGAGCTTCAGCTCGATCGAGGATACGGTCGGCATCCTGCGCGCGGAGTACGATTTCCTGCCGGGCTGGGCCGCCTACATCACGGGCGGCGCGCGTCACACCGACGAGCATGGCGACTATTCGTCGCCGAGCATCCAGGCAGACGGTTCCACCACCGCGACGCGTCTCGGCGTGCCGCACAAGGAAGACGGCACCTCCGCCGAAGCGGGCGTGCGCGGGCATTTCAACACCGGACCGGTGTCGCATTTCGTGACGGCGGGCGCGTCGATCGTGCGGGTCGACTCGAAGTCGGCGTACACGTTCAGCAGTTCGTTCGCGACGAGCCTCTACGACACGCCGCAAGTGCCGTATCCGGCGACCGTCCTGACGGGCGGCAATCTGTCCGATCCGCAGACGACTGCGCTCAACCTGATGCGCAGCGTGTCGATTTCGGACACGCTCGGCTTTCTGAACGATCGCGTGCTGTTCACCATCGGCGCGCGCCATCAGGAACTGCTGACGAACACGTACAGCTACACCGGCGTGCAGACGCGCAACTACGACGATTCGATCACGACGCCGGTCTTCGGTCTCGTCGTCAAGCCGATGCAGGACGTCGCGCTCTTCGCGAATCGCAGCGAGGCGCTGACGATCGGCGATTCGGCGCCGAACACCGCCGCGAACTTCGGCGAGCAGCTTCCGCCGGCGAAATCGAAGCAATGGGAAGTGGGCGCGAAGTACGACAACGGCCAGTACGGCGCATCGTTCGCAGCGTTTCAGATCGAGAAGCCGCTGACCTTCGTGAACAGCTCGAACATTTTCGTCGCGGACGGCACGCAGCGGCATCGCGGGCTGGAAGCGTCGATCTACGGCGAGCCGGTGCACGGCGTGCGCCTGATCGCGGGCGCGACCTACATCCACGCAACGCAGTACGACACGGGCAGCGGCGCGACCGACGGCAACAAGCCGATCGGCGTGCCGACGATGATGTTCAACGTCAACGCGGAATACGATGTGCCGGCGCTGAACGGTCTCACGCTGACCGCGCGCTGGATCCACACGGGCTCGCAGTATCTGAACGTGACGAACACGCTGTCGATTCCCGCATGGGACCGCTTCGACCTCGGCGCGCGTTACGCGACCGTGCTGTTCGGCAAGCCGACGACCTTCCGCGCGAGCGTGCTCAACGTCGCGAACAAGTCGTACTGGGCGTCGACGATCGGTGGTTATCTGACGCAGGGCGCGCCGCGCACGGTGCTCCTGTCGATGACGACGGATTTCTGATCGGCTTCATCCGACACGAAAAAACGCCGCGTATTCGCGTGAATGCGCGGCGTCTGTCATTTCCGGATTGATCCGTTCATGCGGAATCGAGTCTACGCGGGCGAAGTCGAACGAGACCGCTCGCATCGTCACGGATTGATGGCCACCTTCAACACACCGTCTCGCTGGTTGGCGAACAGTTCATACGCCGCGACGATATCGTCGAGCCGGTAGCGGTGCGTCACCATCACGCCGAGGTCGAGCCGGTCTGCCTCGATCACATTCATCAGCCGGCGCATGCGCTCCTTGCCGCCGGGACATAGCGCCGTGCGAATGGTGTGGTCGCCGAGGCCCGCGGCGAAATTCGCCAGCGGAATTTTCAGGTCCTCCGAATACACGCCCAGGCTCGACAGCGTGCCGCCGGGCTTGACGACCTTCATCGCGTTCTCGAAGGTGCGCTGCGTGCCGAGCGCCTCGATCGCCGAGTCCGCGCCCTTGCCGCCGGTCAGCTTCAGCACTTCCTGCACGACGTCGCACTGATTGAAATTGAGCGTGACGTCCGCACCGAGCTTCTTGCTGATGCCGAGGCGATGCTCGTTGCCGTCCACGGCGATGATCGTGGTGGCGCCCAGCAGACGCGCGCCCGCCGTCGCGCACAGACCGATCGGGCCTTGCGCGAACACCACCACCGTGTCGCCGATCTTGATGTTGGCGTTTTCCGCGCCCTTGAAACCGGTCGACATGATGTCGGGGCACATCAATACCTGTTCGTCGGCAAGGCCGTCGGGAATCGGCGCGAGATTCGCTTGCGCATCGGGCACCAGCACGTATTCGGCCTGCGTTCCGTCGATCAGATTGCCGAAGCGCCAGCCGGCCGTGGCCGTGTACCCGTGGCATCCGCACAGGCCTTGCGCGATCAGGTAGCTGCCGTCCTGGCTGGGGTAGCCATCCTGTGCCGCATAGCTGTTGAAGTTGGGACAGATCGCGCCGGCGATCACCCGCTGGCCTTCCTCGTAGCCCACCACGGCGGAGCCGAGCTTTTCGATCACGCCGACCGGTTCGTGCCCGATGGTCAGGCCCGGAGCGACGGGATACTCGCCTTTGAGAATGTGCACGTCGGTGCCACAGATGGTCGTGGTGGTGATGCGAACCAGCGCGTCGTTGGGGCCGACATCGGGAATCGGTTTGTCCGTCACTTCGATTCGTCCTTTCTCGACGAATACTGCCGCTTTCATCATTTCGCTCATTGCGGAGCCTCTATTCGACTGTCGATTGAAATGCCTCCACGACTGCCTTCCGGGAGGGCGGATGGTCGGTTGCGTCGTGCTGCGTGTTCACGGAGAACCGCCATTGAATACCTTACGAAACGTACGTATGCCTAATCACAGGAAAATCGAATCGCCGGCGATGTTCGCGGCTTGTCGGAAGCGTGGCGACATGCACACGTTGCTGTCGCCGGGCGATCGTCGCTTCACGTCGGCGTGATCAAGTATAGGATTCGGCGCGGGACAACTCTGCGGCGCGCGGTCGCAACTCCGGCGTCGCGCGATCAGGCCGATGTCGCCGATCGCACCGCGAACGCCCCGTCACGAAAATTTCACGCAGGCGGGCATGCCGTCGGCGAGGCTGCCGGTCACGAACGTCCTGGACAACGGGTGGCGCCATCGTCCGGCGCTGTGAATTCGACTATTCTGTCGTCGTTGTGTCGAGGACTCTCGAAGAACGGGCACATCGAGCCGGCGCTGCGCAATTATTTCGACCCCCTGTCCATCGGCCCGGGGCCCGCGCGTCATTGTGATGGCGGCCCGATGCCATTCAGCCGCCTCAACCCGTGACGGAGGTTCATATGCAATACCTGTTGATGATCTATTCGGACGAGAATCGCTGGAACCAGATGACCGACAGCGAGCGGCAGCAGGGCGTCGCCGCCTATCAGGCGTACACCGAATCGTTGAAAAAGGCCGACGCGCTGCTGGGCGCCAACCGGCTGCAGCACACGAGCACGGCCACCACGGTGCGTCTCGTCGATGGCAAGCCGCAGGTGCTCGACGGACCGTATTCCGATTCGAAGGAGCAGCTCGCCGGCTACTACCTGATCGACGTGCCCAACCTGGACGCGGCGATCGCGTGGGCGTCGCGCTGTCCGGGCGCGGCGCACGGCCTCATGGAGGTGCGCCCGGTCTGGACGGCGCCCTACGATGCGCCATCCGCGGCATGAGCGAGTCCGCCGCCGGCCGTGACGCCGACGGCGCCGCGCGTTCGATTGCCGAGGCGGTCGCGCGCCGCAGCTACGGCAAGCTCGTCGCGCTCCTCGCGATGCGCACGCGCGATGTCGCCGCGGCCGAGGACGCGCTCGCCGACGCGTTCGCGGCCGCGCTCGCCGACTGGCCCGAGCGTGGCTGCCCCGCGAATCCCGAAGCATGGCTGATGACGGTGGCGCGCCGCCGGGCGATCGACGGCGCGCGCCATCGCCGCGTCGGCGACGAAGTGGTGAATCAGCTCACGATCCTTGCCGACGAGATCGACGAACGCGAAGCGGGCGCTTTGCCGGACCGGCGGCTCGCGCTGCTGTTCGCGTGCACGCACCCCGCGCTCGAGGCCGCGATTCGCACGCCGCTGATGCTGCAAGTGGTGCTGGGGCTCGAAGCGAAGACGATCGCCTCTGCGTTCCTGATGTCGCCCGCGGCGATGAGCAAGCGCCTCGTGCGGGCGAAGAACAAGATCCGCGAAGCGGGCATTCCGTTCAGCGTGCCCGAGCGCGAAGACCTGCCCGGCCGGCTCGCCGCGGTGCTGGAGGCCGTCTATGCGGTGTATTCGGAAGGCTGGACCGACCCGGACGGCTGCGACGCCGGGCGGCGCGATCTCACGGGTGAGGCGCTGTTTCTGGCGCATCTGCTCGTCGAACTGATGCCCGAGGAGCCGGAGACGCTCGGACTGCTCGCGCTGATGCTGTATGCCCAGGCGCGTTGCGGCGCGCGGCGCGATGCGGCCGGCGACTACGTGCCGTTGTCGGCCCAGGACCCGGCGACATGGAACGCGCCGATGATCGACGCCGCCGACGCGTTGCTGCGGCGCGCGAACGCCTTCAATGCAATCGGACGCTTCCAGCTCGAAGCCGCGCTGCAGTCGGCGCACGTGCACCGCTGCCGCACGCATCGCCCGAACTGGGACGAGATCGTGCAACTGTACGATGCGCTGTTCGCGATAGCGGCGTCGCCGGTGGTCGCGGTGAACCGCGCGCTCGCGCTGGCGCAACGCGACGGTCCGCGGGCGGCGCTCGACGCGCTCGAGCCGTACGTGGACGATCCCCGGCTGGCTGAATATCAGCCGTACTGGGCCGCGCGCGCCGATCTGCTCGCGCGCGCCGGCGCGACGGCCGAAGCGCTCGCCGCGTACGATCTCGCAATCGGGCTCGAGCGCGATCCGGCGGTGCGGCGGTTCCTGCAGCGCAGGCGCGTCGAGCGGTCGGCGAAGGGCGGTTAGATCGGTCGGCGTCGAAAACCCCGATATCGATGGCAATGCACTGGACGGAGGCCCGCTCATGGCATGGAAGGCAAGCATTCGCGGCTTCATTGCGGCACTGACACTCGTCGGCTCGGCGGTTCAGGCGCAGACGGCCGACTTCTGGGGAACCCGCATTCCCGATCAGCCGACGCAGTTCATCTTCGGTTACGGCTCGCTCATCAATACGCCGTCTCGCAATGCCACGGCCGGCAAGGCGGTCGTCGCGATTCCGGTGCGCGTTTCGGCGGCCTTCGGCTACGTGCGCAGCTGGAGCGATCGCTCGCCCTCGGGGTTCACGGCACTCGGACTGCGTCGTCCATACGAAGGCGAGGGGCCGATGACGATCAACGGCGTGATCTATCCCGTCGGCACCGACATGGCCGCGTTCGACGCGCGCGAGAAGGGATACGTGCGCGTGGAGGTGCCGCGCGCGCTGATCGAGGCGGTGTCATGGCAGCCGCTGCCGACGCAGGGGACCGTGTGGGCCTACGTGCCGAAGGCCGAAGGAAAGGCGCCGGGCGAAGGGCTGCCGTCACCCGATGCGAGGTTTCCGCTCGTCGAGTCGTATATCGATGTCGTGATCGAGGGCGGGCTGGAGTACGGGCCGGAGTTCGCGCGCGAAATCCTCGAGACGACCCGGGACTGGAGCCCGTACTGGCTCAACGACCGCACCCTCGCTCGTCGGCCGTGGGTAGCCGACAAGCAGTACGAGGCGGTCGACGCATTGCTCGCGGCTTCGGCGCCGTGCTTCGCGCAACGTGCCTTCTCCGAAGACTATGCCGCCGTGAGCGCCGCGCTCGCGAAGCGCAAGGGAGAACGGTGTCCTCGGGAGGCCATGACGCGCTAGGCGTTTCGGAGCGGGCAAGGCGGACCGGCGGCTTCCGGGTCGGCGTCGCCGAGCGGAATGAACGCCATGATCTGCAAATCGTGCCCCGACAACGCCGGCAGCCTGAACGGGCTCGACAGCACGTTCAGCCGTTGCACGCCGATATCGCGCAGAATCTGCGAGCCGATGCCGCTCACGCGTCCGTCGCGGCGCGCGGCGGCGGCGTGAACGCCGCTTGCCGGCAGCGACGCCGCCTCGTTGCGCATGTCGCAGTCGAGCAGCACTGCGACGCCGCACCCCGCCGCGTCGATCCGTTGCAGCGCGGCGTGCAGCGGCCACGAATGCGCGGACGGCTCGGCGTCGAGCAGGTCGAGGATCGAATGGCACTCGTGGACGCGGGTCAGCACCGGCGTCGCCGGACCGGGTTCGCCGCGCACGAGCGCGAGATGCGGCGCGCGATGCACGGTGTCGCGATACTCGATCGCCGAGAAGCGTCCCCACGGCGTATGCAGCGGCCGCTCGCCCACGCGTTCGATCAGCGACTCGTGCGCGCGCCGGTAATGGATCAGATCGGCGATGGTGCCGATCTTCAGGCCGTGTCGTTCGGCGAATTTCCGCAACTGCGGCAGCCGCGCCATCGTGCCGTCGTCGTTCATCACCTCGCAGATCACCGACGCCGGCGTGAGGCCGGCCAGCGCCGCGAGATCGCAACCCGCCTCGGTGTGCCCCGCGCGCACGAGCACCCCGCCCGGGCGCGCGGCGATCGGGAAAACATGGCCGGGCTGCACGAGATCGTTCGGCCGGGCGTCGGCGCGCACGGCGGTGCGGATCGTGTGCGCGCGGTCGGCGGCCGAGATGCCGGTCGTGACGCCCTCGGCCGCCTCGATGCTCACCGTGAACGCGGTGCCGAACGGCGTGCCGTTGCCTTCGGCCATCGGCGGCAGCTTCAATTGCGCGCAGCGCGCGGCGGTCAGCGTGAGGCAGATCAGCCCGCGCCCGTGACGCGCCATGAAGTTGATCGCGTCGGGTGTCACGTGATCCGCCGCGATCACGAGATCGCCTTCGTTCTCGCGATCCTCCTCGTCGACGAGCAGGACCATTCGACCCGCGCGCAACTCGTCGACGATTTCCCGGGTGCCGGCGAGCGTCATCGCGGCTCCTGGCTGCCGTTCGCGTCGTCGAATGCGCGGCGCAGCGCACGCGCGGCGAAGCTCAGCACGCGATCGGCGGCGTCGAGCGCGCCGAGCATGCTCGCGAAGCCGTGCATCTGGCCCGGCCAGCGCACGAGCGTCGCCGGCGTGCCGGCTTGCGCGAGGCGCGCCGCATACGCTTCGGCCTCGTCGCGCAACGGGTCGTACTCGGCGCTGATGATCGTCGCGGGCGCGAGCTGCGCCAGATCCGGTGCGGCCAGCGGGCTCGCGAGCGGCGATGCGCGGTCGGCGTCGTCGGCGAAATAGTGGCGCTTGAACCAGCGCATCATCTCGGCCGTCAGGAAATAGCCGCTGCCGAACGATGCGTAAGAGGGATGCTCGCTCGCGCAATCGACGACCGGATACAGCAGCAACTGATGCGCGAATGCAATGCCGGAACCGCGCAATTGCAGGGCAGCGACGGCGGCGAGATTGCCGCCCGCGCTGTCGCCCGCCAGCGCGAGCGCGCCGTTGCGCGCGCCGAGATCGCGCGTGCTCGCCGCGGCCCAGCGCACGGCGTCGCAGGCATCATGCGCCGCCGCCGGAAAGCGCGCCTCGGGCGCGAGACGGTAGTCGACCGACAGCACGAGCGTGCCCGCCCGCTGCGCGAGGGTGCGGCACAGGTTCGCGTGCGAGTCGAGACCGCACGACACGAAGCCGCCGCCATGAAAGAACACCGTGAGCGGCGGCGTTTCGACGCCGCGCGGCCGATACAGCCGCGCGTCCAGTTCGCCGCCGGCCGCCGGAATGCGCCACTGCTCCTCGGCGGCGACCGCGTCGCCGGGCGCAAAGGCGCCGCCCGCCGCGAGGATCGCGCGATAGGCGGGGACGGTCAATCGATCGAAATCGATCGCGCCCGCTTGGGCGAACGCGGCGAGCAACGCCTGCGCCTGAGGATCGAGAGGCATCGGAACTCCTGTCTGAATCGAAGATCTGCGGAATCAGGTATACCCGCGTCGGGTTTCCCCCTGTCATCGCGCCGGATGCTTGCCGGCGCGGCCTGACGGCCATTCCAGCGCAGCGGCAGGCGCGCCACATCATCCGATCGGACGATGGTTCGCGCCTCCGGATGACGAAAGCTCCATCCCTAGTGAATCTCCCGATGACGCCGATTGAGACACGTCTTAATCTTGGCGGCCGGCTGAATCGAACCCTGACCAGTCGCATGGAGGATGGAGCGTGCTGATGGAGATGGAATGGACGCCTTCCTCCCAAGCGGATAGGTGAGGCAGCAGAAGCGACGGAGCCCTCGCTGTACCCGATGGCATCGAAGTGCCAAAGTGGAAGTGTCGAACGACCACTGAGGGTAAGGAGGGCTCGAAATGAAGACTACGACATTTGGCGTGGACTTGGCAAAGCGGGTATTTCAGGTGCACTGGGTA
>NZ_CAJMZL010000060.1:0-11271 GCF_905220305.1 Caballeronia sp. J97
CCCGGCGAAGCTCCGCTGGCCGTGAGCTGCATGGGACCGTCGATGCTGCTCGGCCGGGCACGGAGCATGCGTGAACTGGGACCTGCGCTTGTACGAATGGCTGGGGAAATCACACTGTCGAGCAGATTGCCATGAACACGCTACAGGGACATGCCGCCGATAGATCCACGCTGATGACGGTCGAGCGCGGACTGCACGTCCTGCGTGCGTTTCAGTCGGATCGTACACCGCTCACCAACGCCGAACTCGTCAGACGCACGGGACTCCCCAAAGCGACCGTGTCCAGATTGACATCTACGTTGCTGCAGGTGGGATTCTTGCGATCCGTCCCGGGCAGTCGCGGATTCGAACTATCGACGGGTGCATTGGCCATCGGTCACGCCTATCTCGGGTCAAACGCATTGCTGCAGGCGGCGCAGCCTCTTCTGCAGGAACTGGCTGATCGGCTCGATGTCTCGGTCGCGCTTGGTCTGCAGGATGGCCTGGACATGCTCTACGTCGACTATCGGGTGAGCCGCAAAGTGGCCACCTTGCGGCTCGGCGTCGGTTCGGTATTGCCCATGAGCACGACGTCCATCGGCAGGGCATATCTTTGGGGACTGCCTCAGGAAGAGCAGGCGCTACTGATAGAAGCACACAAGCGGCGCGCAGGACCCCAGGGCGACGCATTGGGCGACGCCATTCACGCCTCGTTCCATGAGCTCGAAACCACCGGCACATGTGCCGTGATGGGCGGCTTCCAGCGCGGCACGTGGGGCGTTGCGCTGCCTGTACGCATCGGTCGCGAGGGCATTCTCCTGGGAATGAGCTGCGGGAAAGCCGACGTCGAGCTGGATCTGGAGTTCGAGCGCGACCGCATCGCGCCCGCATTGAAGGAAACGGCCGCGCTTCTGCAAGCGCAGCTCGCCGATTTCGATGGTGCGCTTTGATCCAATCGGGTTCGCCGGGCATACCGGACAGAACGTCATCAAAGGTTCTCGTTCGATTCACCTCCCGTAGTGCCGGCAAAGCCCTGTACGCCCGCCTCCAGGGACGGCGATTGCGTGCGGTAGCGATGCTGCATCCAGCGCTCGTAGCGCAGGCCATCGGAGAGTGGCAGCTCCATCGCGCGGTGCGCCATCTGCTTCATGGACACGAGCGCGAGTGCGTCGGCTTGGGCGATCTCCTGCGCCAGCGCGAGCGTGATGCTCTCCAGTTGCAGAGAGGGAACAGCCAAGGCAGCCAGCCCCATGTCCGCAGCTTCACGTCCCGTCATGCGACGACCCGTGACGAGATAGTACATGGCACGCTGCAAGCCCAGCTTGCGCGGCAGCCGTTGAGAACTGCCGCCGCTCGGAAGAAGGCTGCGACGAATATGCTCGTCGCCGAGTTCAGCCGCTTCATCGGCGATCATCACGTCGCAGGCCAGCGCCAGCTCGAAGCCTCCCGCGAGGGCATAGCCGTTGATGCTCGCCAACACGATCTGCGGTACGGACTCCAAGCGTTCATAGGTGTCCTGCATCAGATCCTGATGACGCATGTGCGCAGCGCGGTCAGCCAGCACGCCGCTCGCGAGCCATTTGAGGTCGTTGCCCGCGCAGAACGCCCGACCGCTGCCCCGTATCACCAGCACCTTGACCTGGCCGGCAGCCGAAGCACAGTCGCGCACCGCGTCGTTGAGACTCTGCAACGTTGGACCATCGAGCGCGTTCATGCGCTCGGCGCGATTCAGCGTGAAGCGGCGCACCTGCGGCGCGGGGTGGTCAATCATCAGTGACACGATGTTCCCCTTGTTATTCATTCGCGCCCAGCACTTCTTTCGCGCGCACGGCGGCGCTGACCGCATTGGGCCATCCGCCATAAAAGGCCAGGTGCGTAATGAGTTCGATGAGTTCCTCGCGCGTGACGCCGTTCTCAATGGCGCGTGGGAAGTGCCCGCTCATCTGCTCGGTCTTCCCTGTGACGACGAGCGCGGCACAGGTGATGAGACTGCGATCGCGCTTCGACAGTCCCGGGCGCTGCCAGATCTGGCCGAACAGGACGTCGTCGGTCAGTTTCGCAAGACCGGGCGCGATGTCGCCCAGTAGTCGCCGGGCTGCAGTATTCGTGTCGCTCATGCTTGCATCGCTCAGGTGAAGCGCACCAGATCGTCTACGCCAGCGCGGGTGGTGCGAAACTGGTTGACCGGGTGTCCGGCCTGCGCAAAACCGAACGAAATGCCGCAAATCATGTGCTGTGTATCGGGGATACCGAAGTACTCACGCACGAAATGCGCGTGGCGAGCGAGCGCGCCCTGAGGCGTGGTGGCCACGCCATGTGCATAGGCCGCGAGCAGAAACGAGGAGACGAAGCCGCCTGCATCCACGAGCGCATAAGGACCCAGCTCCGCAGGCACCGTGATGATGGCCACGTGCGGCGCATCGAACATGCGGAAATTGCGGAATGCCTGTTCGGCGCTGCGTTCGGCATCGTTGGGGCCGATGCCGAGGGCAGAATAAAGTGCGATGCCCGCCCCGCGCCGCCGTTCGCCATAAACGCCCTTATATCCCGGCGGAAATGGCAAATCGGACTCGGTTTCCGGACAGCTCCGCGCGCGCTCCATCAACGCCTCGCGAAAGCGCTCCGTACTCTCCAGGGTTTCAGTGATGACCAGTTTCCACGGTTGCACGTTGCACCAGGAAGCCGAGCGACTCGCCATGCCTACGATGCTGCGTATCAGGTCGGCATCCAGCGCCTTGTGCTCGTAGGCACGACACGTGGAGCGGCCGCGCGTGAGGCGATCCAGCGCGGTCAGGTCGGAAGTATGCGATGTCATTTCGGTAGCTCGTTGCCTGCTCCCTGTTCCCTGCCCTCAACGTGCGCTGGAATCGTGGAGCGAAGTTGCCCGGCGATGCGCCGGTTGATCGGGTTTGTATGGCCCATGCCTCAGATGAAGGTCTCGCGCGCGCGCAAAGTTTCGATGCGTTCGTCCGGCAGCCACCCACGCAACGCATCGACGGCGTTGTCGGTGCTCAATGCCGCCGGCGACTCGGGTCGCGCGGCGGGCGTTCGTGAAAAACGTGGGCCGGGCGCGGGGTGCGTCACTCCGTCCAGATCGATCAACGTTCCGCGCGCCTCGATGTGTGGATGACTCGATGCCTCGTCGAAGTCGAGCACCGGCGCAAGGCAGACGTCCAGTTGCCCGAAGCGCCGCGTCCACTCATCGCGCGACTGTTCCTTGAACTTCGCGGCAAGCACCGCTTTGGCTTGCGGCCATTGCGTGCGATCCATCTGCTTTTGAAGCAGCGGATGGTCCTGTAACTCGAGCTTTTCAAGCAAGAGCCTGTAGAACTTGCCCTCGATCGGCGCCACGCTCACGAACTTTCCATCGGCGCATTCGTACACCTCGTAGAAGTGCGCGCCGGTATCGAGCAGATTGGTGCCACGTTCCTTGCCGAGCATGCCTGCCGCGTGAAGACCCATCGTCACCGTCATGATGGAGGCCACGCCGTCCACCATCGCGGCGTCCACGACCTGGCCCTTGCCGGAACCGCGCGCCTCGATGATGCCCGCGAGCAGTCCGAACGCCAGATACAAAGAGCCGCCCGCATAGTCGCCCAACACGTTGAGCGGTGGCGTCGGCGCCTGCCCCGCGCGGCCCATTGCATGCAGCGCACCGGTGATGGAGATGTAGTTCAGATCGTGCCCCGCGACTGTCGAAAGCGGGCCATCCTGTCCCCAGCCCGTCACGCGGCCGTACACGAGACGCGGATTGCGCGTGAGACACGTGTCCGGCCCGAGACCCAGCCGTTCCATCACGCCGGGACGAAAGCCTTCGATCAGCGCGTCGGCCTGGGCAATCAATTCAAGCACCATCTCTACGGCGTCCGGGTCTTTCAGATCGACGCGGATGGACTTGCGATTGCGCAGCCCCAGATCGAACTGCGCAGGACGCGGCGCGCCGAGGCCCGAGGGCTCCTTGCGATCGACACGGATCACGGTCGCGCCGAGGTCTGCCAGAAACATCGCCGCCAGCGGCCCGGGACCGATGCCTGCGATCTCGACGACCCTGACGCCCGCGAGCGGACCTCCACGGGAAGATGCGGCGGACATATCAGATCACTCCCTGGTCGCGCAGTTGCCGCAGCCGATCGTCCGGCAGCTTCAGCAGATCACGATAAATCTCTTCATTCGATGCGCCGAGTTCCTGTGCCGGCTGGTCGAACTGCACCGGCGTTTGCGAGAAGCTGATGGGCAGTCCCATGCCGATGGCGTGGACATCGGAGAGACCCGGATGCTGCAGTTTGACCACGGCGCCGCGCTCCTGCAATACCGGGTCCTTGAGCACGTCGAGCGGCGAGCGCACCGGGGCCGCGGGCACGCCGCGCTTTTCCTGCAACTCGCGGATGACCTCTTCCGTGCTGCGCTGCCGTGCCCACTCCTCGATCATGGCGTTGATCTCGGCCGCATGCTTCATGCGCGGACCACGCGTGGCGTAGCGCGGATCCTTGGCCAGCTCGGGTTTGCCCAAGGCTTCCATGAGGTTCTGGAACCAGTCAGGCTGAAAGGCCACCATGGCCACGTGACCATCGAGCGTGGCGTATACGCCGAACGGCACCAGGCGATCGTGGAAATTGCCCGAGCGCTTCGGATAACCGTTCGCGAGGAACACATCGAAGTGCTCCTCGGCCACCATCGACGACAGGCAGTCGAGCATCGAGACCTGTACTCGTTGCCCTTCACCCGTCTTGCCGCGATGAATGAGCGCGGCGAGGATGCCATTGACCGCATACAACGGCGCGACGAGATCGGCGATCGGCAGGCCCCATCGCGTGGGAGGGCCGTCGGCGACACCGGTCACGTCCATGATGCCGGACAGCGCCTGCACGATGATGTCCATCCCCTTGAGATTGGGGTAAGGGCTAGGCTCGCCAAAAGCCTTGATCGATGCGTAGATGATTTTAGGATTGGCCTTGCGCACGCTTTCGTAGTCCACGCCGAGGCGCGCGGTCGCGCCTTCGCTGGCGTTTTCAATGACGACGTCGCATTCCTTGACCAAATCCATGAAGAGAGCCAGGCCCTGCTCGGATTTCAGATCGAGCGTAATGCTTTTCTTGTTGCGTGCGCGATTCAGGATGGTTAGCGAAACCTCTTCCTCGCGCCTGACACCGAAGTGGATGCCTTCCTTGCCCACATAAGGCGGGTTGCTACGCGCGATATCGCTGCCGCCGGGCGATTCGACGCGAATGACTTCGGCGCCCAGACCACCGAGTAGCAGTGATCCATAGGGCCCGGCCAACGCCACGGTCAGATCGAGAACACGAATACCCTGCAGGGGTTTTGCAGCTGACATGCTTGTCTCCTGAACCCGCATGCAAGCGGAATCTGGCTTGTATATACCGGGACCGCCTGATACAGACTTCCGTTTGCCTGGATGGCGACCGATACCGGTTGAATCAACGGCCGCCAAGTTGTCCTTCTTCGTACGCCGGGAACTCCCGGAACCAACGTGCCTAGTATGACTTCGGCAAGTCGAGCTTACGCTCCGCGATATTCGACAGGATCAGTTGCGGGGTGACCGGCGCGATGTAGCCGATCCAGGCTTCGCGCATGAACCGCTCCACGTGATACTCCTTCGCGTAACCGAAGCCGCCATGCGTGAGGATCGACGTCTGGCACGCGTTCATGCAGGCCTCCGATGCCAGCAGCTTCGCGGCGTTCGCTTCGGAGCCGCAGGACAGACCCTTGTCGTACAGATCCGCGGCGGCAAAAATCATGTGATTTGCCGCTTCCAGCTCGGCCCAGTTGCGCGCGAGCGGATGTTGCACGCCCTGATTTTTGCCGATGGGCCGGCCGAACACCACGCGTTCCTTCGCATACTGCGTCGCGAGCTTGAGCACGGCGCGGCCGATCCCGATCTGCTCCGCCGCGACCAGCACGCGCTCGGCATTCATGCCATGGAAGATATAACTCAGGCCCTTGCCTTCCTCACCGATCAGCGCGTCCTTCGACACCGGCAGATTATCGATAAACAGTTCGTTCGTATCGACGGCCGCACGGCCGAGTTTATCGATCTCCCGGATGTCGACGTAATCGCGGTCGAGCTTCGTGTAGAACAGGCTCAGTCCTTCGCTGTGCTTCTTCACCTGTTCGATCGGCGTGGTCCGCGCGAGGATCAAAATGTGATCGGCAACCTGTGCGGTCGAGATGAAAACCTTCTTGCCCGAAATCAGATAATTGCCATCGGCCTGCTTCTTCGCCGTCACCTTGAGCTTGGTGGTATCGAGGCCCGTGTCCGGTTCGGTCACAGCAAAGCACGCCTTGTTTTCGCCTCGCGCAAAAGGCGGCAGCCAGGCCTTTTTCTGCGCCTCCGTGCCGAAATGCACGACTGGCTGCAGGCCGAAGATATTCATGTGGATGGTGGACGCCGCCGCCTGTCCGCCGCACTCGGCGACCGCGCGCATGAAGAGCGCCGCTTCCGTCACGCCCAGATTCGCCCCGCCCACATCTTCCGGCATGCAGATGCCGAGCCACCCTCCGCTCGCGACGGCTTCAAAGAACTCGTGCGGAAATTCGTGGTTCTTGTCCTTGTTGCGCCAGTATTCGAGCGGGAAGTCAGTACAGATCTTCTGAGCTGCATCGACGATGGCGTGTTGATCGGCGCTGAGTTGGTAGTCCATGACCTAGTCCTTCTCCGAAGATGAAATCAAGCCTTGTCGGCGGGACGCAGCATCATCAGGCCGGTGCGAACAGCGGTGCATACGATCTCGTCGCGCTGGTTCCGGGCAATGTGTCTGAAGGTTACGATGCCCGAGTCCTTGCGGCTCTTCGACAGGCGCGTCTCGACGATCTCCGTCTCGACGCGGACCGTGTCGCCATGAAAAGTCGGCTTGGGGAAGGCGATTTCGCCGAAGCCAAGGTTACCGAGCGTGGTGCCGAGCGTCGTTTCATACACGGTGATGCCCGCCACCAGCGCCAGCAGGAACATGCTGTTCACCAGACGCTGACCGTACATGGTGTTCTTGCTGTATTCGGCATCGATATGCAGCGGCGCACAGTTGTAAGTCATGGCCGAGAACAGGATGTTGTCGGTCTCGGTCACGGTGCGGCGGATGGCATGTTCGATGACCATGCCGGGCTTGAATTCTTCGAAGTAAAGGCCAGCCATGTTGTTTGTCTCCTGGGATTCTGGTCAGCAATCAGCCGTTGAACGACTGCGCGAGTTCGATGATTTCGCGCGCCGTCTTGGCATGAGCAATGTCGATGTGTTCGCCGTCGTAGATGCACGATGCGCGGCCTTCGGCCTGGGCTTTGTCGAGCGCGTCGATCATCCCTTGATAGAACGCCACCTCTTCCTCGGCGGGGCTGTAGGTCTGATTGACGATCTCGACGTTGGAGGGATGCAGCACCAGTTCTCCGCTCATGCCCAGTTGCCTGTCGTTGGCCGCGGAGACCTTGAGTCCGTCGAGGTCGTGCACCTGTTGCCAGACGCCGCCGATAGGCAGCTTGCCCGCTGCGCGCGCGGCCATGACGATGCGTGATTTGAGGTACTGCGTCTCGCGACCGCCGAGTGACCAGACGGTCTTGAGCGCGCGGGCCACGTCGGCGTTCTTGGCCGTCGCGCCCACGATGGCGGGCACGCGCTCGTGCTGGGCGATCTCATAGGCCAGTTGCAGTGAGCGGGCCGTCTCCAGCAGCGGAATCACCTTCGTATGACCCACTTCCACGCCGGCGCGAAACTCGGCTTCGGCGAGCATCGATGAAACGGTGTGGATGTCTTCCGGCCCGCAGGGCTTGGAAATCACGATGCCTTCAACCACGGGGCTGACGATAGCCAGAATGTCTTCGAAATCGTACAGGTGTGCGCTGCGGTTGATGCGCACCCAGACGCGCTGCTTCTGCTCCGCCAGCCAGCCCAGTTTGGACTTCACGATCTCGCGCGCTTCGACTTTCTGCGCGGGCGGCACGCTGTCCTCCAGATCCAGAATTAGCGCATCGGCCCTGGAATTGATGGACTTTTCGATCCACGTCGGCTTGTTGCCCGGAACGAAGAGGAAGGAGCGTATGGGTTTCATCTGGGTGGTCATCACTGTCTCGGCCTGTAGAGAGTCTCGTCCTGCGTCGTCAGGCTTTACCTAACGATTGATAGTTAGTTTCCTCCTCGCATCTGGAGGTGTCATTTGGGGTTTACACCAACATCGGCCCGAATGCAGTCCTCCGCGCGAGCCGATAGCAAGTCGACACATCCGGCTCATGGATAACACCCATGGAACACCGTCCAAACAATGCACAAACTATCTAACATTAATTAGGTAGAGTGTTTCTATCCGGCGTGCCGACAATCGCGTCGCCTGAGCAGCCCCCTTCTGAATGTCCCGCAAGCCGCCTTGCAGAACCCACGACTTTGAATGCTCTTATTGGAGGAGAAATGAGAAACGCCATGAACGACATGCCGTCCGACGCCGCTGCCGTCACCGGGCAAACGCCATTGCATCTATCTCCCGATCACGTCATCCATGACAGCGGACGCGCGTGGTATGTACTGGTGATGCTGACGCTCGCGTATTCCCTCGCCTACATCGATCGACAGCTTCTCAATCTGCTGGTCGAACCGATCAAGCGCTCGCTCGTCATCTCCGACACACAACTGAGCCTGGTTCAGGGCTTCGCTTTTATTGCCGCCTATCTGGCTGCATCGCCGCTGTTCGGTCGGCTCGTCGATGTGACCAACCGGCGCAATCTTCTTCTCGTCTCCATCTGCCTGTGGTGTGTTTTCACCGCACTATGCGGCACTGCGGATACGTATCGCGGGCTTTTCCTCGCCCGACTGGGCGTCGGCGCCAGCGAAGCGTGCGTATTCCCGCTCGCGCTCTCGATGATCGCCGACTGCTTTTCGGCGAAGAAGATGCCGCGCGCGATGAGCATCTTCATCCTCGGCCCGATGCTCGGCGGCGGGCTCTCGCTTGTCGCGGGCGGCTTTGTGATCGAATTCGCACGCGCTTTTCACGAGCACTTTCCGATCCTCACGCAGTTCCAGACCTGGCAACTCGCGTTCGTCATCATCGGGCTGCCCGGGATACTTTTCGCGCTGGTCGTATTGCTCACCATGCGCGAACCCGCACGTAGCAGCGTGATGAGCGCGCGCGAAGACGAGCGGCAATTCTCGACCGGCGCTTCGGCCCGCTATCTTTGGCAGCGCCGCGCGTTCTACGCGAGGATTTTGCTGGGCGTCGGCATGCTTGCGATCGTCGTGCTCGGCATGCCCGCATGGATGCCCTCCTATCTGATTCGCACGCATGGCATGCCGGCTTCGCTGGTCGGGTTCCGCTTCGGCGGGCTGGTTGTGGTCTTTGGCATTGCCGGCGCGCTGACCGGTCCCTGGGTTGCACGTCAATTGGAGAAACGTGGCTATGAGGATGCTCCGCTGCGCACCGCCGCGATCGCCATGATTCCGATGATGCTCTGTTGCGCGAGCATTCCATTCGTACCGGGAACGACTGGTGCGCTAGCCGCGGCAGCAGGCATCGTGTTCTTCTTCAGTCTGCCCACCGGCTGCATGGCCGCTGCATTGCAACTCGTCGCGCCCAGTCGCATGCGTGGCACCGTCGGCGCCATTTATTCGTTCGTCGCTCAACTGGTTGGATTCGGTGCAGGCCCGACGCTGATTGCCCTCTTGACCGATCGTGTATTCCAGAATCCGAAGATGGTCGGACATTCGATCGCTATCGTGTGCGCGATTGCGTCTGCGATCGCGGCGACGCTGCTTCTGACCGCGTTGCCGCATTACAGGCGCTTGCTGGCTGAAGAGCGCGCGGCACAGGTGAAGTAAGCCTCAATGTCCGTTGCCCTTTCAGCGATGCGTTCCCTCGCTGTCGACACCGGCCGGACGCGTCTCGGATTCGCCGAACATGATTCCGCAGCTGCCGACAACGTTTCAGGAGATTCCAGCATGGCCGACAGTCTCATTCAGCAGTTGGGCACGTTCACATCGAACGTCCGATTCGACCATCTGCCCACAGCCGTCGTTGAAGAATGCAAACGCCTCCTGCTCGACTCGATCGGCTGCGCGGTGGCCGCGATCGAACAGCCCAAGGGGCGGATCGGCATCGACTACGCTCGCATGATGGGCGGCAACGGCGACGCGACCGTCATCGGAACCGACGAACGAACATCGATTTTCGGCGCGGCGTTCGCCAACGGCGAACTGATCAACGCGCTCGACATGGACGCCGTCGTGCCGCCTGGTCACGTCACGCCTTATGTGCTGCCGGGCGCGCTCGCCGTCGGTGAAGCGCGATGCGTAACGGGCAAGGCGCTTGTCGAGGCGATGGCGGTTTCGCACGAAATGTCGTATCGGCTCGGCAAGGCGATGGATTATCTGCGAGACACGAAGGATGGCAAGGTGTCGCCGCCGCCGGTCTACGGTTATAGCAGCACCGTATTCGGCGCGACGGCGGCGATCGTCAAGCTCAAGGCGCTGCCGGCGACGGTGGTTGCGAACGCGCTCGGCATCGCCGGAAGCATCTCGCCGGTGAATTCGCAAGTTGCGTGGTTTCAGCACGCGCCCAGTTCGACGATCAAGTACCTGCTCGCAGGCGCGCTGACGCAATCAGCGATGACCGCCGCTCACATGGCGGAGCTTGGCCACCGTGGCGATCTGCAGATCCTGGACGACCGGGAATTCGGCTTTCCGCGCTTCATCGGCACACGTCGTTGGGAGCCCGAGTGCATCACCGCGGAACTCGGTGAAGCCTGGCGGTTTATCACGGAACAGGCGTATAAACCCTACCCTCACTGCCGGATCCTCCATGCATTGCTCGACGCGCTCATCGAAATCGTCGAAACGAACGATATCGAGCCGCACGAGATCGAGAGCATCAAGGCCTGGGTCGAAGGCTTCGTCGAACAACCAGTATGGCTCAATCGCGATATCGGCCACGTTCACGATGCGCAGTTCAGCATCGCGCACGGGCTTGCGCTCGGTGCACATCGCGTCTCGCCTGGAAAGGCGTGGCAGGACCCTGAGTTCGTGTTCGGCGCGTCTGTCATAAAGCTGATGGATCGCGTCACGCACGAAGTCCATCCGAATTACGTCGAGCTGTTGACGAGTCATGCCGCCAGCCGTCCCGCGAAAATCGAGGTTCGCGCGCGCGGCCGGACGTTCGCCGGGGAGCGCCGCTATCCCAAAGGCAGTCCGTCGCCGGAACCGTCCAGCTATATGAGCAACGATGAACTTGTCGGCAAGTTTCGCCGCAACACGGAAGACGTGTTGTCCTCCGCCCGCATCGACGACTTCATCGAGCGCGTCTTCAA
>NZ_CAJMZL010000061.1:0-8677 GCF_905220305.1 Caballeronia sp. J97
GCAGTGTGCGCCACTCGCGCCACGCACGCACTCCGGCTCTTGCTGCGCAATTCAGTGCGCCATCGCTGCCGCCGTGATCCGCTCCTTCAGCGCGGCCGCGCGCGCGGCCATCTTCGCGCCGATCGCGACGAGATCCATCTGCGTCTTGCGCACTTCCGGAAAGAGCGTGGTTTCCTCTTCTTCGATGTGATGCGTCGTGTTTTCCCTGAGCACCTTGAAAGTCGCGTCGAAGCCGTCTTCGCCGGCTTTCAGGTTCGCGAAGCGTTCGATCAGCGTCTTCACCAGAAAATGCTCGACATAGGCTTCGTCTACGTCGATGCGTCGATCGGCCGCGAGCGCGTCCTGCGCGACCGGGTACAGCAATTCTTCCTCGACGATCGCGTGAATCGTCAGCAGTTCGCAAGCGCGCTGAACCAGCGCGTTCTTGCGTTCGAGATCGTTGCGCTCCGCGCGTTCGAAGGCATCGAACAATTGCTCGATGGCACGGTGATCGGCTTCGAGCATGTCCAGCGCATCGATGGGTCGCGGGGTTTGAGCGATAGACAAGTGGGTTCTCCAATGGTGGGCTCTGTCGGCCCGATGGGGACATCTTCGTGCCCCTGAGGTGCCGGAGAGCAGCAAGACGAATGCCCGCGATTGACCAGTTAACGGCGGCGGCGCGCGCGTCTAAATGGTCGTATTCCTCGATCCGCCCAGATCGCGTTGCCGGAGCACTTTCACCTTCCACCACGCGGGCAGGAGACGCCGCACTTCGGCGCGCGCGAAGCGGTCGTCGATCAGATAGAGCACGCCGCGATCGAGCGGGCCGCGGATCACGCGCCCGGCCGCCTGGACGACCTTCTGCAAGCCGGGAAAAAGATACGTGTACGCATATCCCTCGCCGAACGCCTCGTGCATGCGCGCCTTCATTTGCTGATTGACGGGGTTCAGTTGCGGCAGGCCGAGCGTCGCGACGAACGCGCCGACGAGACGCGTGCCCGGCAAATCGATCGCCTCGCCGAATGCGCCGCCCAGCACCGCGAAGCCGACCCCGCGCCCGTCTGCGACGAAGCGGGCGAGAAACTCGCGTTGCGCCGCTTCGCTCATCGCGCGGGACTGCTGCCAGCATGGAATCGACGGATGGCGAGCCGCGAGCGCCGTCGCCACTTGCGCGAGATACTCGAAGCTGCTGAAGAAGCTCAGATAGTTGCCCTCGCTGCGAAAGAACTGCGCGGCGATGAGATCGGCGATGCGGTCCACCGACTGCTCGCGGTCGCGATAGCGCGTGGACAAATCGGCGATGGCGCGCACGTCGAGCTGTTCGGCGGCGAAGGGCGATTCGACATCGATCCGCACGCTCGATGCCGGCAGGCCGAGCGTGTCGGCGTAGAAGTGCGCCGGCGTGAGCGTCGCCGAAAAGAGCGCGACGCTATGGGCGCGCGCGAAGCGCGGCGCGAGATGCGGCGCGGGAATCACGTTGCGCAGGCATAGCACGGCATGGCGCTTCTTCGCGGACGAGCGCGAGCCGGCAAGCGTGATATCGAAGATCGAATGCGAACCGAAGCGCTCCGCGATGCGCGTGAAATGCACCGCATCGAAATAGAAGCGCAGGGTATCGGGCGTGAAGATGTCGGGCTGTTCGCCGAGCGTTTCCGTCATGAGCGAGACGGCTTGCCCGAGCGCGGCCAGAAAGCGCGCGGGCGGCCCGGTGTGCGCCGCGTAATCGGTGCCCGACGCGTGCTGTTCGCTCGCCGTTTCGCTCCAGCTTCGCGCGACGCGCCCGAGCGCCTTCTTGAGCAAGGGCGGCGCGTCGCGGCGCATCGCATCGAAGGCGGCCTGATCGAGCGTCGCGGAGTACATGCCGCGCGCCCGCTCGACGAGGTTGTGCGCTTCGTCGACGAGCACCGCCACGCGCCAGCGATTCGCCTCCGCGAGCGCGAAGAGCATCGCGCTCGTGTCGAAGTAGTAGTTGTAATCGCCGACGACCACGTCGCTCCAGCGCGACAGCTCCTGACTCAGATAGTACGGACAGACTTCGTGCCGCCGCGCGACCTCGGCAACCGAGGCGCGATCGAGTTGCGCACATTCGAGCGCGGCGGCGCGTGCATCGGCGAGGCGATCGTAGAAGCCGCGCGCGAGCGGACACGATTCGCCGTGGCACGCGCGATCCGGATATTCGCAGGCCTTGTCGCGCGCGACGAGCTCGACGACGCGCAAAGGCGTCGCGGCGAGCGTCGTCAGCGCATCGAGCGCGAGTTGCCGCCCTGCGCTTTTCGCGGTGAGAAAGAAGATCTTGTCGAGTTGCTGGCCGGGCCACGCCTTCAAAAGCGGAAACAGCGTGCCGACCGTTTTGCCGATGCCCGTCGGCGCTTGCGCCGCGAGACAGCGCTTCGATACCGCCGAGCGGTACACCGCTTCCGCAAGCGCGCGTTGCCCGGGGCGGAAATCGGCGTGAGGAAACGCGAGCGCTCGCAGCGCTTCGTCGCGCGCCGCACCGTGGCGAAGCTCCTGCCGCGCCCACGCGATGAAGCGCTCGCACTGCGCCTCGAAATGCGCGGCGAGCGCGCTGGCCGTCTGCGTTTCGACGAGCACGCTCTCGGTCTCGTCGACGATATCGAAATACACGAGCGCGATCTCGATGGATTCGAGCCCGAGCTTGCGGCACATCAGATGCCCATAGACGCGCGCCTGCGCCCAATGCAGATGCCGATGATTCTCCGGCATCGATTCGAGCTTGCCGCGATGCGTCTTGATCTCTTCGAGCCGGTTGAGCGCGGGATCGAAGCCATCGGCGCGGCCGCGCACGCAAAGCGGCCCGCAGGTTTCCGACAGCGAGATCTCCTTTTGGTATCCGGCCGGGCGCCGGTTCGTCACCGTGACATGGCCCGCGATGCCTTCTTGTGCGCTCGGCGCCGGCGTGAAGCGCAGATCGAGATCGCCCTGTTTCGCCGTGAATTCGCACAGCGCGCGCACGGCGACGGTGTAGGCGGGCTCGGATACTGTATGCATGTACAGCAGTCTAGCATGCGTGTCCGGACGCCAAATCCAGATCCGCGCGCAGGAATATCGGCGGCCCGCCGCGCGTTTAATGGACAAGCGTCTCGATCGTCGCGCCCGATTCACATCACTTTCGGAGGTTGATTCCATGAAGCTCGCCAGAATCGCAACAGTCATGCTCGCTCTGCTCGCCGGCCTGCTCGCGGGCTGTCAGACCGATGGCAATTCGGGGACGTCGGGCACGACGTCGAATAGCGGCAGCAGCGGCGGCTATTGAGCACGCGGACGCTAGCGCCGGGATTATCGGCGGCGCAGTCTCGCGCCGCGCTCGCGGATTTCGCGGCGGCGCTCGGCAGCGATGCGGTGCTGTCGGACGATGCCCCGTCGTATCAGGCGTATCTCGATCCGTTCGCACCCGGCGATGCATCCGCGCATGCGCCGTCCGCGGCGGTCTTGCCGCACGATGTCGATGGCGTGCGCGCGGCGCTGTCGATCGCGAATCGATATCGCGTGCCGCTCTGGACCGTATCGACGGGGCGCAACTTCGCATACGGCGGCGCCGCGCCGCGCCTGCGCGGATGCATCGTGCTCGATTTGCGAAGGATGAAGCGCATCATCGAGATCGATGAAACGCTGGGCTACGCGCTCGTCGAGCCCGGCGTGACGTATTACGACCTGCATCGCGCGCTCGGTACGCCGCGGCGCTTCTGGCTCGATCCGCCTGCGGCCGGATGGGGCAGCGTCGTCGGCAACACGCTCGAACGCGGCTACGGCACGACGCCCTACGGCGACCACGCGGCCAGCCAGTGCGGCATGGAAGTCGTGCTGGCGAACGGGGATGTGGTGCGCACCGGCATGGGCGCAATGTCGTCGAGCCGCGACTGGCAGGTGTTCAAGGGCGGTTTCGGCCCGTCGTACGACGGCATGTTCATGCAGTCGAACTTCGGCGTCGTGACGAAGCTCGGCCTCTGGCTGATGCCCGCGCCCGAAGGCTACATGATCTGCCGCTACGCGTTCGCGCGCGAGGACGACCTAGAGCGTGTCGTCGATACGCTGCGCCCGCTCAGGATGGACGGCACGATTCAAAGCAACGCGGTCATCGAAAGCGCGGTGCGCTGGGCGGCGGGCGTGTCGACGCGCAAGGACTGGTTCGAAGGCGACGGCGCAATGCCCGACGACGCCATCGACGCGATGGCGCGCAAGATCGGCATCGGACGCTGGAACCTGCGCTTCTGCCTGTATGGACCGCCATCGCTCGTGCGGGCGCGCCGCGATATCGTGCACGCGCGCTTCAAACCGATCGCGGGCGCGACGCTTTTCGAAATGCCGTATCGCGAGGCATCGGTCGAGCCGGAAGGCGGCGGCGATCGCGCGCAGGTCGGCATTCCGGGGCTCGAAGCGTTCAACCTGCTGAACTGGCGCGGCGGCTCGGGCGCGCATATCGATTTCTCGCCGGTGTGTCCGCCCATCGGCCGCGATGCCGTCAGGCAGGTTCGCATGGTGCGCGAGCGCGCCGCGCAATTCGGCTTCGATTATTACGGCGGATTCACGGCGGGCGAACGTTCGATGCATCACATCTTCGCGGCGATTTTCGATCGCGACGATCCGAAGCAATCGCGCGATGCCGGCGCGCTGATCGAAACGCTGATCCGCGATGCGGGCGCGGCAGGCTACGGCCAATATCGCACGCATCTTTCGTATATGGACCTCGCCGCCGCGCAATACGATTTCAACGATCACGCGTCGATGCGGCTTTCGAACACGATCAAGACCGCGCTCGACCCGAACGGCATCCTGTCGCCGGGCAAGCAGGGCATCTGGCCCGCGACGCGTTCTGGCGTCGAAGGAGACGGGCGATGAGCACGACACGGCGCGCGTTCCTCATCGCGACGGGCGTATCGGGATTGCCGTGGATTCCGTTCGGCTGCACGATGCGCGCATCGACGCGCGTCTGGGTCGTCGACGAAGCGTTGCCGCAGAGCGGCGTCGTCGTGCATCGGGCGCGCATGACGGGCGCGCGTGTCGCATCGCTTTCGGGCGACGCGGGCGGATTGTGGATCGAACGGTTGTCGTCGTCGCCTTCGATCGCCGGAATCACGCGCTTCGCCGATGCGTTCGTGCTGTCGCAACTCGGCGCCGAGACCGGCATGCGCGCGACGCGTCATCGCGCCTTTGCTAACGGCGCCGTGCTCTGGACGCTCGAACGTTGCTGAACGCGGTTCGCTAAAATGACTCGCGTCTCAATATTGCCGCGCATGGATGAAACGATGAACGCCACGGACACCCGAACCATCGCCGACTGGCACGCACATGTCTACTTCGATGCCCCGAGCCGCGACGCCGCGTGGCAGCTTCGACTCGTCATCGAGCAACGGTTTGCAAGCGAGCTTCAAAACGGCGCACTGCGGCTGGGGCGGTTTCACGAACGGCCGGTCGGACCGCATCCGATGTGGTCATTCCAACTGGGATTCGGCGGGGAACTGCTTGCGCCGATGCTCGAGTGGCTGACGCTCAACCACGGCGCGCTCGATATCTTCATGCACCCGAACACCGGCGACGCGCTGGTCGATCATCGCGATTCGGCCGTGTGGATCGGCCGCTCGCACGAGCTGGTTTTGAAAAGTCTGGGCGGCTGAGGCGAAAAAAGAAAAGGCGGACCGCGTCCGCCTTTTTCGGAACCGCCGCGAGATTACTTCTTCGCGCTTGCCGTTTTCGGCGACACAGCGCGCACTGCCGTCTGGCTCGCGACGCTGGCGTCGTTTTGCGCGGCTTCGACCACTTGCTTCGCCGCCTTCCTGGCAGCTTCGTAAGCCGAGTTCGCCGATTCCGTCGCGGCATCGATCGCGGTGCGCCAAGCCTTCACCACGGCTTCGCTGCCGACGGGCGCGTTGCTCGCGAGGCTTTCGACGAATGCCTGCACGTTACGCTGCGACTTCTCGATCTGATCCTGCGCCGCTTCCATATAGCTGCCGCGCACGCCGGCCGCGATCTCGTAGACGCTCAGCCAGTACGCCTGCACGCGCTGCGCGCTGTCCTGCAGATGCTGGTTCTGAAGCGCGAGGAATTCCTGCGGATCGCGCGCGGACAGCGTCCTGGCGATGAGTGCCTGATGCTCGTCGAGCGCTGTCCTGACCGTGCGCACGTTCAGGTCGACCAGCTTTTCGAAGCCTCCGACAGCTTGTGAAGCGAGACCGAAGGTCGTATCGACCCCCTGCTTTTGTGACGCAATGACGTTTTCCGGTGCAAGACTGCTCATGCTCGACTCCATATGGAAGTGGCCGATTGATTGCCGATGAATTTGTGCGATGCAGCGAACGACCATTCTAAGACACGGCCGTGAAGTGTCAATTACGTTTTCCCGCCTTGACTTTAAACCAGTCCGCCATTTATCAAAAAAGCATTTCGACCGATATCCATTGGCAGGCTTATCAAGTAAGCGCGATTTGATCACACATCACGCTATTCGAACGGTCAATCGATTTTTTGGCAGTATTCCCGAAACAGAAAAAATGCCGACCAGTCGGCCGGCGTATGCACGTTCGTTCGGCTTCTCGCAGACTGTGCTGCGGCGACCGTGCTGCGAAGGGTGTCCGCTGGTAAACACCTAAGCTAAAAGTTACCGAATGCGTTGTTCCCCCACTTGACGCATTGATGCGCGAGTTGGAAGAATCACGCCCTGCAACACGCGCGACGGACAGGCGAGAGGCGAGTGATTTTTCCCGGTATTTCTGTCACTGCCTCGTCATCGTGAATCCGTAGGATTCACCCTCGCGCGAATGAGCCGGCGCTGAACGGCATAAAGATATAAATCGAGAGACTTGAAGAAAATGGGGCGACATTCCCAAACCCTTGGCCACCTTGAACGCAGTCACGAAGACAACGCATTGCGGCGCGCCATGGCCGCGCGACTCGACAGAGCACTGCAGAAGGCAAACATCAGTTCCGCAAAAGCCGCCGGCTGGCTCGATGTGAGCGAGCACGACGTGCAATTCTGGCGGCGCGGCATCACGGTTCCGCCGTTCGCGGCATTCAACCGCATCGCGAAGGCGCTCGACATCGATCCGCACTGGCTCTGCACGGGCCAGGCGCAGCACGCGCATCCGGCAAACTGATCGTATTCGCGACCGCGCGGTCCCTTCAGCGTCAGACTTCCTTCGATACGGCCGGCGCCGTCTTGCGTCCATGCAGGAGCACGGTGCCGATGCCGCTCGCGGCAATCACGCACATGCCGATCGCCATCCAGAAGTCCGGCACCTGTCCGAACAGCAGCCAGCTGAAGAGCGCGGCGAATGCGAGCTGGGCGTAGCCGAGCGGCGTCAGCACGGAGAGCGGCGCGCGTTGGAGCGCCTGTAGCATGAGTCCGTGCCCGGTGGTCGCCATCGTCGCCATGAAGACGACGAGCAGCCAGCTCTGGACCCGCACCTGTCCGAGTGCGGGCAGGGTTTCGGCCTGATCCATCCACACGAGCACGCATAGCATGACGGTCGCGACGAGCGCTGTGAGGAAGTTGGTCGTGATCGCGTCGTCGACGCGCGACAGATGGCTCGACACCACCTGGAAGCATGCGAACGTCGTGGCCGCGCCGATCGGATAGACCACGGTCCAGCTGAACTGACTGCCGCCCGGCCGCACGACCAGCAGCATGCCGATGAAACCGATCACGACCAGCGCCCATTTGCTGCGTGGCACTTCGTCTTTCAAGACGAGCGCCGCAAGCAGGGTGGAGATGAGCGGAGCGAGCATCGCAAGGGACGTGGTGACCGGCAGCGGCAGATGCCGCAGGCCCGCGAACGTGCATGCGGAATTGGTGAGCAGCAACACTGCGCGCACGATCTGCAGTCTCACGCTGCCCGTGCGAAAGAGCCCGAACGCGCGGCGGCGCACTTGCCAGACACCCATCACGATCATCTGAAACAGATAGCGCACCCAGAGTAGCGCCAGTAGAGGGACTGCGGTGCCGATCAGCTTGACGGTGGAATCGCTCGCCGCGAAGGTCGCCGTCGTCAGGATCATGATGGCGATGCCGGCTCCGGTGTTATCGGTATCAATCCGGTATCGCGCCTTGCCCTCTAAGGTTGCCATCGAGCTCTCGTGTTTCGCCGCCGCATGCAGCAACGCGTCCAGTCGTTCGAATGGAGTCGATGGGCATGGCGCCCGGCGTTACTGCTGACGGCATCGGTGAAGGACCGGCTTTTAGGCCGTTGCTTCAATTCTCCCGACATCGCCGTCTGCTGGCAAGGCGACAGTAAAGTTCTTTTCCGCCGTGTTGTGCGCAGGTCACTAGGAAAGAAATGTACTAGACGGTTCGAACAATCGTGTGCGCCGCGTGATCGGTTGTGATCAATCGATCGTGCTTTTTCGATCCGAGTTTTTGTCGTCGATATTTAAGACGCGGATTAGAGCTTTCCTAGCTTCGGCTCTCTACTATTACATCAACGCCGAACAACAAAGAGCAGCCGCCATGCAGAAGAAGCGCCTCATCCTTGCCGCCGCCATTATGTCGATGAGTTTGATTGTCTTTATGTCGATGAATGGTGGACGCGCAGCAGCCGATATGTTCGCGAACAGCGGTGCATCGCCGGAGCAAATGTTCTTTTTAAATGCTGGCCAGCATGATTCGTCGGTCGATTCGATCGCGATGTTTGAGCAGTGAAAATTGTAGCGGTGAAGCAGTAGAAGTACAGCAGTAGAAGTACAGCAG
>NZ_CAJMZL010000062.1:0-7447 GCF_905220305.1 Caballeronia sp. J97
CGAAAGCAATTCGCCGGCGCGGCGCACGTGCAACCCGATGCGTCATCAAATCACTATAAATATCGAGGCAAAATGGCGGCGCCGGCGCCATTCCGAGAATCATCAACCTGAGAGAATTGAAGGAGAATCAGTATGACTAAGCGAATCGCAGTGGTGACGGGCGGCATGGGCGGCCTCGGCGAAGCCATCAGCATCAGACTGCACGATGCCGGTTACGCGGTTGTCGTGACGCATTCGCCGGGCAACGCGAAGGTCGGCGAATGGCTCGCGGGCATGGACCGCCAGGGCTACAACTTCCGCGCCTACGCCGTGGACGTCGCCGATTACGATTCCGCCCAGCACTGCGTTGCGAAGATTCAGGCCGAAGTCGGCCCGATCGATATTCTCGTCAACAACGCCGGCATCACCCAGGACACGACCTTCAAGAAGATGACCAAGGTGAACTGGGACGCCGTGCTGCGCACCAATCTCGACTCGGTCTTCAACATGACGAAGCCGGTGTGCGAAGAGATGGTGTCGCGCGGCTGGGGCCGCATCATCAACATTTCGTCGGTGAACGGCTCGAAAGGCCAGATCGGCCAGACGAATTACTCGGCGGCGAAGGCGGGCATGCACGGCTTCACGAAGTCGCTCGCACTCGAAGTCGCGAAGAAAGGCGTGACCGTGAACACCATCTCGCCGGGCTATCTCGCGACCAAGATGGTGACCGCGATTCCGCAGGAGATTCTCGACACGAAGATTCTTCCGCAGATTCCGGCAGGCCGTCTCGGCAAGCCCGAGGAAGTCGCGGCGCTCGTCGCGTTCCTGTGCTCCGATGATGCGGGCTTCGTCACGGGCTCGAACATCGCGATCAACGGCGGCCAGCACATGAGCTGATGCTTGCGAGCGGCGCGCGTTCATCGTCTCATCGCGCGCGCCGCTTTGCGTTTTCATCGATTCAATCTTCATCCGAAACCCGCGCCCTCCGGCAAACCGTGCCATGATCAACCTCATTGCAGGCACACATCTCCATAGCGTCGGTCATCTCGATTCGGCGATCGAACATCTCGAGCAAGTGCTGAGCCTCGAAGGGGCGAACTCGCTCTTCTCCAAGACCTACTGGCGCGGGCGTGTCGTGCAGACGCTTTCCACGCCCGGACTCGCGCCCTCGCAGCACTCGCGGCTGCAACGCCTCCTGGATCGCATCGCTCAGGCCTGAGCGGGAGCAACAGACCGCACACGCGGTCGATCGCGGAAAAAGCGCGCGGCGAGAACTCGCGCGGCCGCATGCTCAAACATCCGATCAAACAGCGCCTTTCCTCTGATCCGTGAAGAAATTCGCGGGCGCTTGTACCATTCGGGTCGTATCTCAAAATTCACGGTCCGCAAGCATGTTTTCCTACCTCAGCTTGACGTTCTCGACGCCGCGTGCGTTCGGGGCGATCGCACTCACTTGTCTGCTCGCCGCATGCGGCACGACGAACGGCGTGACGGCCGGCGCGCAGCCCAATACGTACTCGGTCACCGGCAAAGCGACGGGCACGCGCATGTCGTGGGTGACCGCGCGCAACGCCGCGATGGACGCCGCCTCCGATTACTGCAAGCAACGCTCGCAGCGCGTCGCGATCAAGTCGGAATCGACGAGCGGCGTGCGCTCGCTCGAAGAGCAGACCTCGACGGTATCGTTCAGTTGCGTGCCGGAGAATGCCGCGCGCGGCTGAGCAATTCTTTCGACGACATCATCGCCGCTGGCTATCGCGCGCCATTGTCGCGGCGACCCGCACGAACGACAAGGACGAATCAAGCTTTGATCAAAGCCATTTTGTGGGACATGGACGGCACGCTCGCGGAAAGCGAGTCGTTGCATTTGCGCACGCTGATTGCAGCGCTGGCGCATCATGGCGTGGAGGCGGGCGCGGAGATGCATCCGCTCGTCTTCGGCAAGACGGGACGCGAAGTGCACGCGCTGTGCCGCGAGCGCTTTGGCTTGTCGGTGGATTTCGCCGAATGGTCGATGTTCCGTGCGCGCGCCTATCTGCAAGGCGCGCCCGCGCTCGTGCCGCGTCCCGGCGCGCTAGAGGTGTATCGCGCGGCGAAGGCGGCGGGCATCACGCAAGCCATCGTGTCGAATGCATCGCGCATGCTGCTCGAAGCGAATTTGCGCGCGCTCGGCATCGAAGAGCCATCGCTCGTGACCATCAGCGTCAACGATGTGCGCAACGGCAAGCCGAGTCCCGAGCCTTATGAACGCGCGGCGTGGCTGTTGCGTCTCGCGCCCGAGGAAGTGATCGCGGTGGAAGACAGTCCGACCGGCGCGCATGCCGCCCTCGCGGCGCACATGCGCGTATTGGC
The DNA here is from genome assembly GCF_905220305.1 of Caballeronia sp. J97. Taxonomy (NCBI): domain Bacteria; kingdom Pseudomonadati; phylum Pseudomonadota; class Betaproteobacteria; order Burkholderiales; family Burkholderiaceae; genus Caballeronia; species Caballeronia sp. J97. The sequence goes on from NZ_CAJMZL010000062.1 coordinate 2,332, forward strand.
ATGGCCTTTCGACGATGAAGGCGCCGCGCTCTTCCCGGCACAAGCCCAGGTGGTGCGCTCGCCGCGCGAACTGGCGCTGGCGCTGGGTCTCGATCCGGCCTCGCTGCCCGATTGCGCCTGACGGCTTCGGTCAATCGGACTCGCGCAGCGTGCCGAAATCGCTGAGAACGATCTTGTGGATGTTCGACGCATGCACCCATTCGCGCGCCTGACGCTCGACGCGATCCGTGAAAGCGCGCGGCCCGCTGCAATATATTTGCGTGTTCGCGTGAGTCGGGCTCATCGTGAAGGCACTCTTTTGCGCGGAGAGATCGTCGGGAAGGTCGAAATGATGATAGACCTTGCCATGATGGCGCAGCGCGTCGAACTCATTGCGTAGAGCAGTGTGGTCGGCCGATCGGGCGAAGTTATGCACCTCGAATCTCCGGCCTGCCGACGCAAGCCGCCTCGCGATTCCCACGATCGACGCGGCGCCAGAACCACCGCAGTAGAGAATGGATCGCACGCGCTGGTCGAGCGCGGCGGGCGGAGTTTGCGGAATCCCGACGAATACTTCGTCTCGTTCGATGACCGGCATCAGGTTGTCGCGCATATCTTCTCCAATATGACCTGCCTCCTTCGCGAGCGGAAGGCGAAACAGTGTATGGATGGTATGGGGATGGCCGGCCCGGCAGGTATCGAAAGGGCAGGCTCGCGTTCAGAGTAGGGCGGACCGAAAGCGCCGACAAGGCGCTGTGCCGGCATACCAGTCATACAGCTACGCCGATAAGCGCGCGACACGGCCCCGTCGCGAAAGTGCCTGATTTCAGGGCCAGAAACGCAAACGAGCGACCGCAATGGGTCGCTCGTGAAGAAAACTGCGGTGCAACGGGGCGGCGAGACCCCGCGCAAGTTACATCGGATGGCCGGCCACGAAATTCTTGTACGACCAGTAAGCGGCCTTGGTCGTTTGACCGTCGGACTTCATCAGGCCGAAGTTGCCTTCGTTGTCGTCGTAGAGTTCGAACGCCTGGATCGACTGGATGTTGTACTTCGATGCGACGCTCTGGAACTGCGCCATCATCGTGCTGCCGACCATGTAGTTCGCGATCTGCTGATCCGTGCCGTAGTTCGGGCGCACGCCGAATTCGCTGAGCCACACCGGCTTGCCGAACGAATGCAGGACGCCCAGCATGTCGTAGCAACCCGTGCCGCCGCATGCGTGCGTCATGTCGCCCTGGTTCGAATACCAGTGCCATGCGGTGATGTCCCAGTTCACGGTCGGATGGCCGCGCGTGCCGTCAGGCTGCGAGCCGTCCATCAGCATCTGGAAGAACGCGTAGTGCAGCCACGTGCCGTTCACGACGATCTTCGCCGTGCTGTCCTTCGACTTCACGCCTGCGATCAGGCCGCGAATCACGCCGCGCGCGAGCACGAAGGGCTGGTTCCTATAGTGCGTCCAGCTCGTGCCGTCGACGTTGCCGGTGAGCGCTTGTGCTTCGAGCTCATTGCCGACTTCATAGTACTTGTACTTATAGGTGCTCGCGACCTGCTGGCCGAGCGTGTAGGCCGCGTTGTAGGCGTCCTGCTCGGAGTTGAAGCCGGTGCCGAGCAAGATCACGGGGTACACGGTCACGCCGCTGGCCGCCATGGTTTGTGCCATCGTCGCGATGACCTTGGCCGATGCCAGGTTGTACACGTCATTGCGATAGATCGTCGCGCCGATGTCCTTCAGTTGTGCGAGTTGCGTCGCCACGGGCGTCGAGTCGTACGCGCCGCCATTCGTGTTGCGGCCGTTCGCGCCGTAGAAGATGGACGTGCTGGTCGCCGCCTTCGCGGTCGACTCGGGCGCGGCGCTCTTGGCGGTGGCGTCGTCCAGGGCGGAGTCGCCGCCGCCGCAAGCGGCGAGCAACACGCTCGTGAGAACCGCTGTCGCAATTGCCGCGGCCTTGCGCGCGGAGAAAACGTTGAAGCTACGAAGAGAGATTTGGTTTCGGTTCGTCATTGTGGTTAGCAGTACGAATTGACTAGCGTAAGGCTCGTAAAATCCAGAACGCGGCCGGACTTTCCAGTGACATGCGATGCCGCGAGAGGACGCGGGCATCGCATCATTCCGTGCTGTCGTCAAGATGACATTAATTAGTCATCCGAACTGGCTGCGCAAAACAAGCTCGTCTGCTCGGCGCCGGAGTAGAGGCGCAGAGGGGCAAACCGAGCGGCACGGATTCACTGACGGGTCCAGCGCGCAATACGGCAATCGCTCTGGATGGCGGAGTCGGGCAAACGATTGCGTTTACCCGCATGGGCCTTACGAAATGACCAATCGAGCTCAGTTCGAAGGCAATGTCGCCGAGAAATAGGTAACGTTTGCGCGGTTGCGGTCAATATTTCCGAATCTTACGGAATCTTGGCGCAACATCGGCAACCGTTGCCGAAAACCTGACTGACGGCTGCAAGGTTATCGTCTTATGAGATGAATGTAAATCCCTGCAACAGTAAAAAAATCTTTCGTTGCATAGGTGTAGCAGAAAAACTTACTTCATAGGAATTAGCGGGACAGATTGGATATATCTTCGACAGCCGGAACCGCCTTGGCTATCAGGCGGTACAGGCTTTCGAGGCTCTCGCCCTCGAAGGTCGCCTCGCGGAACGGGTCGAAGCGTCTGTCGATGGCCGCGTCGATGCGCGCCCAGTCGACATCCAGAAGATGCCGAAGGGCTGCGGGAAGAATGACCGTCTCTTCGACACGCCTGTGGTTTTCGCAAAACTCGACGTATTCCTCCATGATCGTGCGCAGGCCGAAGAGCGCCGCTTCGCCTTTCAACTCGAAGCGCGTGAGCGCGTGCTCGAGATCGCGCAGACGCACTTCACCCGCGACGTGCTCGCGATGCAATTCGTCGAGCACCGCGTTGTACTCGTCGGTGCGGTTCCGGAGCGCGGCGAAGAGCAGACGATCCTCCATCGGATGATGAAGCTGCTCGGGATATTCGCGGATGTAGTAAAGCATCGCGCGCAGGATGATCGGATCGGGCGCGGGACCGCCGCTCCCGAGCTTGTGGACGAAGTCGAGCATCGCGGCCGTGACGGCAGCGAGCCGTTTGTGATCGAGCCGAATGACGTGAAGCGCAGTGCGTTCTGTTGTATCGTTCATGGCGGCTCCTGGCAGGAATGGATTCGCCTCCGCAGGCGTCTGGCGCGAAGGCATTGCCCCATTTTTTCATCGCGCGCGTCGGGACGATTGATGTGCATCAAGCTCACTGCACGCGACAGTCACGACAATCAGCGCACGCCCGGAGCCATGAGCGCTTTTCCGGAACGCTGCTTTCTTTTATGAGGGAGATGAACGTGCGAGCTGCCGACATCATGACGACATCGATCGTTTCCGCCAGTCCCGACATGTCCGTACGCCAGGCGGCCGGGACGATGGTATTCGCCGGAATTAGCGGCATGCCTGTGATCGACGAGAGCGGCAAGTTGCTCGGCATCGTCACGGAGGGTGACCTGATGCATCGCGCGGAGATCGGGACGGGCGTGCGTCAGCGTGCGTGGTGGCTCGAACTGGTCGCATCGACGCGTGAACTGGCCAGCCAGTATGTCAAGGAGCATGCGCGCAAGGTCGGGGACGTGATGACCACCGACGTCGCGACCGTGACCGAAACGTGCCCCGTCGCCGACATCGCCGAATTGCTCGAACGCAAGCGCATCAAGCGCGTGCCGGTGCTGCGCGATGGCAGGGTGGTCGGCGTCGTGAGCCGCGCCAATCTGATTCGCGCGCTCGTGACGATGGCGCCCGAGACGCCCGTCGATGTCGATATCAGCGATCACTCGATCCGCGAGGCGGTCATCGCCGCGATGGCGGACCATCCCTGGGCGCTGCCGCGGGAAAGCATCATCGTGGAGAACGGGACTGTGCATCTGTGGATGCGCGTTACGAACGAGGATGAAACGAAGGCCATTCGCGTTGCCGCGGAAAATGCGCCGGGCGTGAAAGCGGTCGTGACGCACGTCGGACCGCCGGCGGGCTAGCACCGCGCTTTTTTCAATGCGGCGTGGATCGGATAAAGTTCACGCCAGCGTTGACCGGAATGATCTGTCACGTGATGAATGCATGGTTGATGCATGACATCACGATCTTCGCGACCTCGTCCGCTCCGCCCGCGGTCAACTTCTTCTCCACACTGGATAGCTCGATCGAGCCGGCCATCTCGCGGCGTCGATCGCTCCGGGCGCGACGGCGTTGGCGCTGATGCCGTCGTGCACATGCCCGGCAGCACGGCCCGCGTTCAGAGAACTCCGCGTCGGTGCGGTCGTCGCTACCGATCCTCTTCGCGGTGCCAGCGTCGTTGACGAGAATGTCGTTACGACCGAGGCGTTGCGCGATGTCTTCGATCATCGCGTTGACATCGTCGCCGATGGCGACGTCGGCGCGCACCGCAATGGCCTGAGCGCCGAGGCGTTCGCTTACCGCGAGGACATCGGCCGCGTCGTTTTCGGTCCGTGATAGCCGATAGCCGCCGACGCGCCGCACGACGCGCGGGTGAGCCGACTGTCGCTAGCCCGATGCGGTCGTTCAGATCGAGGGGATGAGCGGGCGTGACGAGGTCCGGTCGAAGAAAAAAACCGATGCCGGGTTAAGGGCATCGGTTCTTCCTTGCACGGTGTTGCTCGATCAACGGCCGCCGTGGCCGCCACCACCACCAGCACCGCCGCCGCCGTGGCCACCGCCGTGTCCGCCGCCATGGCCGCCACTGCCGTTGCCGTTGCCGTCGCCACCGCCATTGCCGTTGCCGTTGCCGCCACCGCCGTTGCCGCCACCGCCACCGCCGTGACCGCCACCGCCGTTGCCGCCGCCGCCGTGACCTCCGCCACCGTTGCCACCACCGCCGTTGCCGCCACCGCCATGACCGCCGCCGCCGCCGCCGTTGCCGCCGCCGCCACCACCGCCGTGACCTCCGCCACCGTTGCCACCACCGCCGTTGCCGCCGCCGCCGTTGCCGCCGCCGTGACCGCCGCCGCCGCCGTTGCCGCCACCGCCGTTGCCGCCGCCGTTGCCACCACCGCCGTGACCGCCGCCGCCGTTGCCACCACCGCCGTGACCGCCGCCGCCGTTGCCGCCGCCGCCGTTGCCGCCGCCGCC
>NZ_CAJMZL010000063.1:0-6514 GCF_905220305.1 Caballeronia sp. J97
CGGGCTCCGCTGTCTTTTTTGAGATGCGATGGAGCGAGTATAACTATTAACCGACCGGACGGTTGATTAATTTTTCGCGCGATCTTCTCGACTCGAATAGCATCGCGTTAACCCGGGCCACTTCGATGCGAATCAACCGGCTGGACGCAAAAAAGCCCAGTCGTCAAACGAACTGGGCAAAACCACCGGGAAATCCGGCAGCGGAGGTTGCTTCACGCTCACGCTCGCATAAGCCGCGACGTAAAGCGTATTTCGAACTTTGTATGCAACCGACCAGAACGCACTACGTCACGCGAGCCGATCGTCGAACATTGCTGCCTTGCTTCACTGTCCGAAGAACACGGCTTGCGGATCGACGCGCTTGCTCGCGTGGCCTGCTTGCGACGCCGCGCCTGTCGACGAACCGTATCCTTCAGCCTGTGCCTGAGCGATGCGCATATCGGTAACGCGCGCTTCGGCTGTCTGCAGTTTCGCCGGATACGACGCGTCCTCCGCGACAGGCGAATAACCCGCCTTTTCCAACTGAACAAGTTCTCCGCGAACCTCTGCACGGCTCACGGGCGCGCTCGATTGCGCAAACGAGGCAAGCGGCGCGGACATGACTGTGACGGCGATGACGGCATTGACCCACGATTTCATGATCGACTCTCCCTGTTATTCGATGAAGCCCGGCGCGTTCGAGAATCGAGCCATGCCGGGAAGACGACCGAAGTGTAGGTGCACAGCCCTGAATGATCATTCGCCGCGAGAAGGAAGCATCTTTACGAAATTTGCAAAGAACCACATGCACGCCGAGCTATAGCTATTGCGATGCAACGCCAATACACAGGCCAACGCCGTCTGCAGCGTGTCATTGCCGCCATCGCGCGGTCACGTTCACGCAATGCAACGATAAGCGGGCGCCATTATTCCTATATCGACAAAGATCATTCAACGGAAACGAGAATGATCTTCGGAACACTCGTCTTTACACTTCGTTCACCAGCTGCTTAATACAAACCGGCAGCACGATCAGAAATCCGAATCGGAGGTAGTCACCATGAAGACGCTCATTTCCGCAGTCGCCCTCGCCGCTGCTCTCGCCGCTCCCGCTCTCTCGTTCGCTCAGCAATCGGACGCGCCGCTCAGCCGCGCTCAAGTGCGTGCCGAGCTGGTGCAACTCGAGAAAGCCGGCTACAACCCGAACATCAGCGACCCGTCGTATCCGTCGAATATTCAGGCCGCGCAAGCCCGCGTGAGCGCGCAGCAGCTCGCGCAAGCGCCGGTGCAATCGAGCGACTACGGCTCGGTCGCAAACGGCTCGTCGCAATCGGGCCGCACGGTCGGCGCTCAGCCGCGTGCGCTGGGTGCCTACTTCGGCCAGTAAGCCATAAGCACTGCCGGCCAGTTTGCGCCGGCTGCAACGCAAAAGGGCGGCATCCATGCGATGCCGCCCTTTTGCGTTTTGCACACGAAATGCTTCATGCACGATCGCATTTTGCGTTACGCATGTTCGATATCGAGCGGCGGTTGCGGATCGCCGCATCGTGCCGACCGGACGTTGATTCGCCGGATCGTCTAGTTCGCTGGAATGGTGACGACCGGCGACTTCGCCGTATCCGTGACTTCCGCGAGCGCCATCAGGTTTTGCACGACCGTAAACGCGTATTTCGAATCGAAGTCGCCGCGATCGATCCAGTAGTTGGCCTTGTCGTAGAGCACGCTCACGTAAGCGTCCCTCGGCACCTTCTCGCCGACCCGAACGACGATGGTCGGCCGCGTTTCTCCACCGATCAACCCGATGCTCGGCTTGGTCGCGCCGCTGCCTACCTGCTCGTCGGGGACCGCGATCTGCGCGCCGAGGTCGGTGAGAATGCCGAGCACCGAGCGCGTGACCATCGGAATGCGGTTCTGATCGGACGATTGCCCGTAGACGATCTCGTAGGTCTTCATCTTCGGCGAGAGGTGCAGCAGTTTTCGCACGAGCGTGAGATCGTCGACAACTTCCTTGTTCGTCCCGCTACGCGTCGCGCCGAGCGTGATGAACACACCGCCCTTGTCGGCGCCGTTGCCGCTCGTGCGCTTGTCGGTCTTGCCGCTCTTGTCATCGTCCGAGTTGCGCGTTTCGATGTTCAGCTCGCCCGCCAGTTGCAAGCGGCGCAATGCCTGTAGCAGCAGGAAGAAATCTGGCGACCCCGATGCGTTGGGTCCGCCGAGCGCGGTGCCGTTCTGCAAACCGCTGATCGACTGCGCCGTGATGCGCAACAGCAGATCGATCGGAATGCCGCTTTCGGCAAGCGGCATCACGAGCGTCGGTGACAGCGGCCGAATATAGGCGCTCGCGTAGGCGTCGCCCGTGGTCGGCGTAAACGTGAAGGTCGGATGATTCGAGTAAGAGACGCTGCCCGTCGCCTGTGCATAATTCGGCTGCGCGCCGGAGCCGGCATTGAGCACGACGCCGCCCGTCGTATCGAACGTATACGCGGCGATGATGCTGCTCACGGTGAGAAACGACGGTGCGTCGGCGAAGCGCAATCCGACAATCGCAGCAAGAATTTCACGCTTCTTCGCATCGCCGAGTGCACGGGCGTAGTCGACCTGATCGGCCTTCAGGCGGCTTGGGCCGATACCCGCGCAGCCTGCTGCGAGAAAGGAGACGGAGAGGATGGCGATCGATAGGGCTTTCCTTGTCATGGGCTCTGTATGAAGGTGAAAAGGAGGATCGTCGGCGCGCGGCCGCGGAACACCCGGGCCGCGGCCGCAATTTCCATACCTTTGAGTACGAGCGATCCCATCCGGCGCGATGCGCGCCAGCTTTTCAGGAACATCGCGACCCGACTCTGCTCCGTCAGGCCGCGAGCAAAGTCAGATCACGAAGCGCCGCGCTGCTGCGCTTTCGACTGAGCTTGTTTTTCCTGCGCGGGCCCTTGGGCGATATGCCGGCTCGCTTCCCTGTGCTGGGCGACGAGGGCATCGAGCCGGTCCTGCGCGAAGCGCGGACCGTCTTCGCGTGCAAAAGCCGGTGCAGCGAGCGTCGCCGCCGCAATGACCAGGACCGTGGCGAAAGGCGTTCTTTTCATGATTCACCCCGCGATTGAACGCGGCAGGCCTTGAGCGCTGCCGCGCGATCAGCATCGCACATCGGCGCAAAAGCTGCGCGCCGCGTGCCCGGCCGGATCGCCCTTTCCGTCCACGCTCTTTCGGCCAGAATCCAGTTCGCATCCGCATGTGCGGCCCTTCGTTGCGTCCGCGTCCGTGCTCACGGTTCGGATGATCTGCGGTATCCCCCACTCGCCGCTCAGTCAGAGCCGCCGCCGATCGAAAATAATGAAGGAATCCGTATTGTCTGATGATTTGTGTGCTCACGCGTGCACTCTTCGTTCAATAACGTTGCCTGAAATTCGTCTATCAAACGTTTGCGAGACAGACGCATCGCGTCATTGGATCCGTAGCCTCGACGACGACCATGCGTAAGTAGTTGCATGTAAAACCATCTGCCCGGGCGCGCTGCTCGGGCCGACGTCCGCCCGTAGCCTATGCTCCGCCCGGACATGAGGAGACCGGCATGAGCTCACCCACGACGGCGGATTTCACCGGGCATGTCGCCCCGAGCGATATCGACCAACCGAACGACGACGCAAACGACGACGACTTCAGCGACGGCCAGCCGGGCCCGCGCGCCGAGGCCGATATCGCCAAATGCGAGGCGCTCATCTCGCATGCGGCCGAAACCGGCACCGTACTCGAAACAGCCGACGTCGATGCGGTGCGCGGCGCGCGAGCCGCCTTCGACCAGGGCATCTGGAGCCGCGCGATCGGCAGCGCGTTCTACGGCGCGATGAGCCGCATCGCGGCATCGGTGCAGTATCCTGGGCGGCGCATCGTCGACGATCTCGATCACTGCCGCGACATGGTTTCGTACGGTGCGCAGAACGGCAAGGTGCTCGACGAGCACGATATCGAGGCGATGTCGAAGGCCCGCGCTGCGCAACAGGATCACACGTGGAATCCCGAGATCGAGAGCGCGTTCTACGCGGCGATGAGCCGTATCGCGCACGCGGTGACGCCGGTCGTCGCGGAAACGGCGGGCGACGAAGCGCGCCGAGGCGCTCGCCGCGCGATCCGCATCTACACGCATTCGGCGGTCGCGCTGACGCTGCTCGTCGTGTCGCTGTCGTGCCTGCTCTTCGTCGCGAATCAGGTGTCGACGGATATCGCGGCTGTCGTCAAGGCGAACGACGCCGCTGCCCTCACGCTGCACAATCAGTTGCAGGCGCACGCGGTCGCGATCGCGGACGCCGACAGGAAAAACGACGCGATCGCGGTGATCGCGCTACAAAATTCGCAGCCCGCGTTGCAGATCAAGGAAGCGCTGCAGAGCTTCGCAACCAACAACCGGCAACTCTTCGCCGACGTCTCGCGCATCAGCGCATTCACGACGAGCCTCGGTCTCGGCGCGATACGCAGTCCGTACAAGGCGCCGTGCGATGCCGAAGAAAACGTGCTCAATTTCCAGGGCGCGTATCGCACCGCGCATTCCCCGAAGTACTACGGCGGCAAGGTCGCGAGCGGCGACTGGCAATGCAATCCCGATGTTGCGCGCAAGGTGCTGGAAATCACGCTGCCGCTGCTCGCAAAACCGAATGCCGAGCCGGGCGACGCCAACCCGCCGACCGATCTCGACGCCGTGGCGCAAGGCTTTCAAAAGATCGCGGTGTATCAGGACATCCGCGCGATGGCGCTGTATGCGAACGACATCATCCTGTCGATCGTCGGCGCGGTGACGGGCTTTCTTCTACCGGTGCTCTATGCGTGGCTCGGCGCGTGCGCCGCGATCCTGCGGCAACTCTCTGCCGATTCGGCGGCCAACACGTTCCATCCCGAGCACTCGAAGGTCGCGAATCGCGCGCACGTGACGAGCGCGATCATCGTCGGCATTTCGATCGGACTCTTCAGCAAGCTGCTGGAAGGCGGCAAGGACGTGTCGCCGCTCGCGATCGCGTTCGTCGCGGGCTATGCGTCCGACAAGTTCTTCTTTTTCGTCGACCGGCTCGTCGGCGCGATGTTCCCGCCGCGCAGCGAGCCGCCCGTGCGGCCGTCGCGCACGGCGATGCCCGGCAACGCGCCCGCCGGAACACCGCCGCGCGCCTGATCGCTAGAAAAGATGCGGCGGCCTGCGCTGGGTCATGCCGCTCGGCAAGGTCTCGTCGAGTTCGAACTCGACGCTCGGATAATCCTGCAGACGGCCGTTCACTTCGGCCTCGCGCTCGCTCGTGAACAGGCCATCGAGATACTCGAAAGACAGCTTGCCGACGAGCGCCTTCAACGCGAGCTCGGCGCTGCGCTTCGGCTCGGTGACGATATCGCCCGAATCCGTGCAGGCGCAGAACTGGCCGTTGTCCGAATCCATCCCGCCGATGTCGATCACCTTGCCGTCGACGTTCTGAGCGAGCACGCGCTGCTCCACGGCAAAAAGCCTGAACGGTCGTTCGACACTCGCGGGCGGCTTCGGAAGGTCCTGCTTGCTTTCACGATTGAACATGGCGCGGCTCTCCGGTCTGTGCATCGATCAAGCGATACAGCAAGGCCCGCGCCCGCCGCCTGTGCGGCGCAGCATCGACTCGCCTTTCCTGCGCGCGCCGCACCGTCCTACATTGAACCATCGGCCACGCAAACGAAGGAGCTGTCACCGTGAATGGAACCATGAGCGGCAAGATCGCCGTCATCACCGGCGCGAGCCGCGGACTCGGACGCAACGCCGCGTTGAAGCTCGCCGAACAAGGCGCGGGCGTGATCGGCACCTACCGTCGCAACGCGCAAGCCGCGCGATCGCTCGTCGACGACATTGCGAACGCCGGCGGCAAGGCGGCCATGCTGGAACTCGATGTCGCGCGATGCGACACCTTCGCCGCCTTCGGGGACACGCTCTGCAAGACGCTCGAAGACACGTTCGAGCGCGAGAACTTCGATTTTCTCGTGAACAACGCGGGCATCGGCATCCATGCGCTCTTCGCGGACACGACACCCGCGCAGTTCGACGAGCTGGTCAACGTCCAGTTGAAGGGGCCGTTTTTCCTGACGCAGACGCTCCTGCCCTATCTGCATGAGGAAGGCGCGATTCTCAATGTGTCGAGCGGGCTCACGCGTTTCGCGTTGCCGGGTTTTGCGGCGTACGCGGTGATGAAAGGCGGGATCGAGGTCTTCACGCGTTATCTCGCGAAGGAGCTCGGGCCGCACGGCATCACGGTGAATACCATCGCGCCCGGCGCGATCGAGACGGACTTCGGCGGCGGTGTCGTGCGCGACGATCACGATACCAATCAGTTCATCGCGGATAACACGGCGCTCGGGCGCGCGGGTCTGCCGGACGATATCGGCGGTGCGATCGTGGCGATGCTCTCGGACGGCAACCGATGGATGACGGCGCAACGCGTCGAGGTGTCGGGCGGGATGTTTATCTGATCGAAAAAAAAACCGGACGCCGAGGCGTCCGGTTTTCATGCTGCTGCAGTTGTGCTGCCGTGAAGCGTCGCTT
>NZ_CAJMZL010000064.1:0-5978 GCF_905220305.1 Caballeronia sp. J97
GGAATCTTTTTCTCCTTGTCAACACTATTTTTCGCTTTCGCTTCAAAATTTGCTGACTTTGGAGGCCGCCCGTTTCGCTCGGCGACCCTCGTCTTGCGACGAGGGGCTGAATATTAGGTCAAGCAGACTCGAATGACAAGGTGATGACCCAATTTTTTTTGCGCCCGCTTCAATGCGCCGCTTTTGCCGTTCCGACAACGAACTCCATCGGTACGGCTGCCGCCATTGCGGCGTAACCGGCATCGCTCGGATGGATATGATCACCGCTGTCATATCGGCGCTGGAGCGCGCTCGGGCGCGCCGGATCGCGCAGCGCCTGATCGAAGTCGACCACGCCGTCGAACGCGCGGCTCGAGCGAATCGATTCGTTGACCGCCGTGCGGATCGCCTCCCGCTCGGGCGGCAGGGAGGCGGGCGTCAATGTCGCGCCGTAGATCTTGACGCCCCTCTGGTGCGCCTGCGCGATCAGACGCTGATAGCCGCGCACGAGCGCATCGGCGTTGACTTCGGTATGCGGCGCGTCGCAATCGAGTCCGGCGTGCGCGGGCATCGCCATGAAATTGATGTCGTTGATGCCGATCAGTACGATGACCGCACGCACGCCCGGCTGGCGCAGCGCGTCGCGTTCGAATCGGCTCACGACCGCCTCGCCGTAGCAGGGAGAGTTGCTCAGCAGCCGATTTCCGCTGATCCCCGCATTCACGACGACCGTTTGCCCGCCGCTCTTTCGCGCCACGTCCTTTCCGAGCGCATCCGGCCAGCGTCGGTTGGCGTTGATCGAGGAGCGCATGCCGTCGGTGATCGAATCGCCGATCGCGACGATTGCTTGCGCCGACGAATTTTCCACCGCCATATTGGTCAGCCACGCATATTGGGTAAAGCGCGTGCGGAACGCGCCCGCCGATGCGTCCTCGGTGCGATCACCCGGCGTGGAGATGTAGTTCACCTGACTCGAAACGCGATGCCAGGCGACGAGCTTTTGCTCCTTCCCCATGAACATGCTGACGGCGACGGGCTGGAACGCCGCGACATCGAAATCGACTCCATCGCTCGTGGCTTGAGCACCCGGCGCGACGGTCACGCCCTTGCGCCCGCCGAAGAGCACGGGCCGCGCGCTTCCCGCGCGGATCGCGGCATTGCTTCCTCCGGCCGCCCGCGCGACGCTCATCGATTCGACGACGAGCGGCTCAGTTCCATACAGATTGCTGATTCGCAAGCGCACCCGTTTGCCGTCGAGTTGCGGATAGATCAACTGACGAACGGTGCGGCCAGCCACATCCGGCGCGCGATACAGCGGCGGCAGGTTGGCCAGTTGCGGAATCGACTGCAGCGCGGTGCCCCACGCGCTGACCCAGCGTTCGTTGGCGGGCGCTTCGGCGTTGTCGGCGGCGAACGCCTGCGGCGCGAGATTGAACTGCGCGGCAAGCGCGGCCGCGCAGATCGCGGCGAGAACTCGAAGTTTCATTCGGCGAAGGCGTTCGGAAAAGGCTCGATTGTGCCTGAAGTGTCAAAACGCTCGCGACGCATATCGCCCTCGACGCGCACAAGCCGCAGCGACGCGCCCGAAATGGCCTCACAATGCTGCCAGTTCATTTTTCGCCGGCGCGACGACTCCGCAGCTGGAATCAATATAGATATGCAATCGAAAAACCTAGCACCGCAACACCTCGCCTGGGATGAAGACGGCGAAAGCCGCACCGCGCGCTGGAGATCGGAGAGTGGCAATCCGCCGGCGAAGCGCGTCGTCATCGGACATGACCAGATGACGGCCGATCAGGCGTACCGGCTCGCCTGCGAGGGCACGGCGATTCTGTGGCGCGGCGATTTCCAGAACGCGCGCCAGTTGCTGCAGGCGATGGCTCGTCGCATCGACAACAAGCCACGCAAGGCCAGGAAGCCGGCGACGCCGACTTCGCCGATCGACGCATTCAATCTTCACCGCCTCGCGCAATCGCAACGGGCGCGCACCCTCGCGATGCTGATCCTGCCGCTCGACGAGCAGTACGCCATTCCGTTGCGCCGTGCGCCGAACGTGCGTCAGGCATGCGAGGAAGCGTATGGTCCGACTTCCGATGAAGCCTCGGTCGTTTCCTTGCGCGAAGTCCTCGGCCTGATTGGCGCGCACGAATGGCGCAAGAAGGGCGTTGAAATCGGTGCGGCCGGCGGGAGGATCCATCCCTATTACGGCGTCTTCTCGCCGGTTCGAGGCGAGTACATCGATCTCGTCGCAAATCAGCCGCTTCCGTCGAAGGCGCTCGCGTTCGACATCGGCACCGGAACCGGCGTGCTCGCAGCGGTGCTCGCGCGGCGCGGCGTCGAGCGTATCGTCGCAACCGACGTCGATGCCCGCGCGCTCGCCTGCGCGCAGGAAAACATCGGGCGACTCGGGCTCGATCGTCAGGTCGAGATCGTCGAGGCCGATATGTTTCCCGAAGGCCGCGCTCCTTTGATTGTCTGCAATCCGCCTTGGCTACCCGCGCGCCCGAGCGCGACGATCGAGCACGCCATCTACGATCCGGACAGCCGCATGCTGCGTGGCTTTCTCGACGGGCTCGCCGCGCATCTGACGCCGGGTGGCGAAGGCTGGCTCATTTTGTCGGATTTCGCGGAGCATCTCGGCTTGCGCACACGCGCGCAGTTGCAAGAGTGGATCGATAAGGCCGGGCTGAAGGTCGACGGGCGAATCGACATCAAGCCGCATCATCCGCGCGCGAGCGACAAGGCCGATCCGCTGCATGCCGCGCGTTCGGCGGAAGTCACGTCGCTGTGGCGGCTCGTCGTCGCCTAGGTCAGCTCAGACGCGCTCGGCCAGCCACGCGAGCGCGCCCTCCCCCGCGACGAGCCCGCTGGCGAAGCAGGCTGTCAGCAAATATCCGCCGGTCGGCGCTTCCCAATCGAGCATTTCGCCCGCGCAGAACACGCCGGGAAGCGCCTGGAGCATCGAGCGGGTGTCGAGCGCTTCGAACTCGATGCCGCCCGCACTGCTGATCACTTCTTCGATGGGACGCGGGCGCAGCACGCCCAGCGGCAACGCCTTGATCCGCGCGGCGAGCGTGTCCGGGTTGGCGAATTCCTCCTTGCTCACGCACTCGCGCAACAAGCCCGCTTTCACGCCCGTCAGATGCAAGCGGCTCTGGAGATGACTCGACATCGAGCGTGCTCCGCGTGGATGCAACACTTCGTCGCGCACACGTTCGGCGGAAAAGTGCGGCGCGAGATCCAGGTAGATCGTCGCGCCTGCACCGCCGCTCCCGGCAATCCGATCGCGGATCGGCGCCGACAACGCGTAGATCAGACTGCCCTCGATACCCTGATCGGTAATCAGACATTCGCCGACGCGCCAGTCGAGCGCACCGTCCGCGCGCGACACGCCGATGGCCACGGATTTGAGCGGCGCGCCCGCGAAGCGGCTGCTGAAATGCTCGCTCCAGCCGACGTCGAAGCCGCAATTGGACGGCACGAAAGGTCGCACGGCCACGCCGCGCGCATCGAGAACGGGAAGCGCTGCGCCGTCCGAGCCGAGTTGCGGCCAGCTTGCGCCGCCGAGCGCGAGCACAAGCGCGTCGTGCCGAACGCGTGTCTCGCCCGATGGCGTCGCGAAACGCGATATCGACGTCCCTTCATCGCTCCAGCCGATCCAGCGATGTCGCATATGGAATGTCACGCCCGACGCACGCAGTCGATGCAGCCACGCCCGCAGCATCGGCGCGGCTTTCATGTCGGTGGGAAAGACGCGCCCCGAGCTGCCGACGAAAGTCTCGACGCCCAGGCCGTGGACCCAACTGCGCAACGCGCCTGCGTCGAAGCGCGCTAGCAGCGGCGCGATGTTCGGGCTTCGCGCGCCGTATCGGGCAAGGAATGCGTCGGCAGGCTCGGAATGCGTGAGATTCATGCCGCCCTTGCCGGCCATCAGAAACTTGCGTCCGACGGAAGGCATCGCGTCGAACACGTCGACACGCGCGCCGCCTGCCGCCAGCGCCTCCGCGGCCATGAGCCCGGCGGGGCCTCCGCCGACGATCGCGACGTTCACCGATTCGATGTTTTCGACTGACGACATGCCTGAATGGAAGAAACAGAAGGGAACGACATTGTCGCATCGCGCATCGTAGCGCCGGTTTCCGCTGCCCGCACCGAGCGTGGAAAGCATCGCAGACGCGTCGTAAGTCATTAAATAACAAAAAAGAATTTGGCCGGCTGCGCTTGGGCCAGTACGATCCGGCGATTCGTTGCATCGACAACTTTTTACCAATAGTCAGATCATGTCCGTTTCTCTTGCGCCCGAACGCGCTGCCGCCCGGGCCTCAGCCGACGATTCGCGGCCCGTCATCAAAAGCGCCGCCGATGTCTCCGCTCTGGTCAACCACGGCGCCGCGACCGGGAGCGATGCGCGCGTTGTCGTCGCCATCGCGCTCGGCGGGATTTTTCTCGATGCCTACGACCTCGGCGCGCTTGCATTCGGCATGAAGGACATCGCGCGCGAATTCTCACTGACGCCGACCGGCTCCGGCTTCGTCGCGGCCGCGATCACGTTCGGCGCGATCATCGGCGCGTTTCTCGGCGGTTATCTCACGGACAAGATCGGCCGCTATCGCGTCTTCATGGCCGACATGTTCTTCTTCGTCGTCGCGGCGATCGCCTGCGCGCTCGCGCCCAACGCCTGGGTGCTCGGCGGTGCGCGCTTCGTGATGGGACTGGGCGTCGGCATCGATCTGCCCGTCGCGATGGCATTTCTCGCGGAGTTTTCCCGGCTGCGGGGCCGCGGCAACAAAGCGGCTCGCGTGGCGATGTGGTGCCCGGTCTGGTACGCGGCGATCAGCGTCTCGTATTTGCTGGTGCTCGGCTTGTACGCGGTCTTGCCGGAACACAACGCCGGGTGGCTCTGGCGGCTGATTCTCGGCTTCGGCGCGGTGCCGGCCATCGCGATCATCGCGATCCGGAGCCGTTATATGAGCGAATCGCCCGTCTGGGCCGCGAATCAGGGCGATCTCGACGGCGCGGCCGCGATCCTGAAGCGCTCCTACGGCATCGATGCACGCGTCGATGAAACCGCCGTCGTTCCGCCCAAGGCGCGTCGCGCGACGTGGAGCAATTACGGCGCGCTGCTGCGCGGCGTCTACCTGCGCCGGACCGTGCTGGCGACCGTCATCGCGATTGCTTCGTCGTTCGCGTATAACGCCGTTGCGTTCGGATTGCCGGTCATCATCTCGAGCTTCCTCGCGCAATCGATGCTCACGACGATTCTCGCGTCGCTCGCGCTCAACCTGTGCTTCGCGTTCGCGGGCGGCCTGTTCTCCGTGCGCACGGTGCCGAAGTACGGCGCGTGGAGGCTGTCGGTCGTCGGCTACGCGTTTCAACTGACGGCGCTCGTCGGGCTCGCGATCGTCGGGAAACCGTCGACGGGCGTCGAAGTCGTCATCGCGATCGCGTTTCTCGCGGCCTTCCTGCTCGGACAAGGCGTCGGGCCGGGCTCGCACAGCATGACGTTCGCGTCGCTGAGCTATCCGACGTCACTGCGTGGCGTCGGCGTCGGCTTCAATCAGACGCTGATGCGCGCCAGCTCGACGGTTTCGCTGTTCCTGTTCCCGGTTCTGTCCGCCGCGCTCGGCACGAAGGTGTTCTGGATCATCGCCGTCGCGCCGCTCGCGGGGCTCGTCGCGCTGTTTGCGGTGCGCTGGGAACCGTCCGGCTATGACGTCGACGCGGAAGACTTCGCCGCGCAGCAAAAGCGCTAAGCGCCCCTTTCTTCCGATTCCCTCCTTCGAAGAGCGGCCGCGATGACATCGCCGCCGCTCTTTCGCATTTTCTGCCGCCCGGCACGCATCGCTCGTCTGCACTAGATTGAATAACGCGCGCATTCGCGCGATCTACGCAGATCTCACGCATACGGAATTACCCGAGTGCATCTCGAAATTTCATTTACCGACCGTCCGGTCGGTTTATAATCGCCGGACAGCGACTACCCAGAGAGCGAGTGCCGC
>NZ_CAJMZL010000065.1:0-5134 GCF_905220305.1 Caballeronia sp. J97
TATTGAGTAAGCGCTAAAGCGCTAACTCACTACGTAAAACACACTGGTTATAGGATCAAGCCTTACGGGCAATTAGTATCAGTTAGCTCAATGCATTACTGCACTTACACACCTGACCTATCAACGTCCTGGTCTGGAACGACCCTTCAAGGGGCTCGAAGCCCCGGGGATATCTCATCTTAAGGCGAGTTTCCCGCTTAGATGCTTTCAGCGGTTATCTCTTCCGAACATAGCTACCCGGCGATGCGACTGGCGTCACAACCGGTACACCAGAGGTTCGTCCACTCCGGTCCTCTCGTACTAGGAGCAGCCCCCTTCAAATATCCAACGCCCACGGCAGATAGGGACCAAACTGTCTCACGACGTTTTAAACCCAGCTCACGTACCTCTTTAAATGGCGAACAGCCATACCCTTGGGACCGGCTACAGCCCCAGGATGAGATGAGCCGACATCGAGGTGCCAAACACCGCCGTCGATATGAACTCTTGGGCGGTATCAGCCTGTTATCCCCAGAGTACCTTTTATCCGTTGAGCGATGGCCCTTCCATACAGAACCACCGGATCACTATGACCTGCTTTCGCACCTGCTCGACTTGTCGGTCTCGCAGTTAAGCACGCTTATGCCATTGCACTATCAGCACGATTTCCGACCGTACCTAGCGTACCTTCGTACTCCTCCGTTACACTTTGGGAGGAGACCGCCCCAGTCAAACTGCCTACCATGCACTGTCCCCGATCCGGATCACGGACCAAGGTTAGAACCTCAAACAAACCAGGGTGGTATTTCAAGGACGGCTCCACCGAAACTAGCGTTCCGGTTTCATAGCCTCCCACCTATCCTACACAGATCGGTTCAAAGTCCAATGCAAAGCTACAGTAAAGGTTCATGGGGTCTTTCCGTCTAGCCGCGGGGAGATTGCATCATCACAAACACTTCAACTTCGCTGAGTCTCGGGAGGAGACAGTGTGGCCATCGTTACGCCATTCGTGCAGGTCGGAACTTACCCGACAAGGAATTTCGCTACCTTAGGACCGTTATAGTTACGGCCGCCGTTTACCGGGACTTCAATCAAGAGCTTGCACCCCATCATTTAATCTTCCGGCACCGGGCAGGCGTCACACCCTATACGTCCACTTTCGTGTTTGCAGAGTGCTGTGTTTTTATTAAACAGTCGCAGCCACCAGTTTATTGCAACCCTTTCACCCTCCTGGCGCAGGCCAGTCAAGCTACAAGGGCGTACCTTATCCCGAAGTTACGGTACCAATTTGCCGAGTTCCTTCTCCCGAGTTCTCTCAAGCGCCTTAGAATACTCATCTCGCCCACCTGTGTCGGTTTGCGGTACGGTCATCGTTAGACTGAAGCTTAGAGGCTTTTCTTGGAACCACTTCCAATTGCTTCGCTTCCGAAGAAGCTCGCGCCACACCCTTGAATTATGTGCCCGGATTTGCCTAAGCACCTTCTCCAATGCAGCGACCGGGACTTCCAACACCCGGACAACCTTCCGCGATCCGTCCCCCCATCGCATCTAACAATGGTGCAGGAATATTGACCTGCTTCCCATCAGCTACGCATTTCTGCCTCGCCTTAGGGGCCGACTCACCCTACGCCGATGAACGTTGCGTAGGAAACCTTGGGCTTACGGCGAGGGGGCTTTTCACCCCCTTTATCGCTACTCATGTCAGCATTCGCACTTCCGATACCTCCAGCATGCCTTTCGACACACCTTCGCAGGCTTACGGAACGCTCTCCTACCATACACGTATCTTTCAACGTGTATCCGCAGCTTCGGTGACTGGCTTGAGCCCCGTTACATCTTCCGCGCAGGACGACTCGATCAGTGAGCTATTACGCTTTCTTTAAAGGGTGGCTGCTTCTAAGCCAACCTCCTGACTGTTTTAGCCTTCCCACTTCGTTTCCCACTTAGCCAATCTTTGGGACCTTAGCTGGCGGTCTGGGTTGTTTCCCTCTTGACACCGGACGTTAGCACCCGATGTCTGTCTCCCGTGATTGCACTCTTCGGTATTCGGAGTTTGCTATGGCGTAGTAATCCGCAATGGACCCCACAACCATGACAGTGCTCTACCCCCGAAGGTGATACACGAGGCACTACCTAAATAGTTTTCGGAGAGAACCAGCTATTTCCAAGTTTGTTTAGCCTTTCACCCCTATCCACAGCTCATCCCCTAACTTTTCAACGTTAGTGGGTTCGGTCCTCCAGTACGTGTTACCGCACCTTCAACCTGGCCATGGATAGATCACTTGGTTTCGGGTCTACGCCCAGCAACTGATCGCCCTATTCGGACTCGCTTTCGCTACGCCTGCCTTAATCAGTTAAGCTCGCTACTGAACGTAAGTCGCTGACCCATTATACAAAA
Source organism: Caballeronia sp. J97 (assembly GCF_905220305.1). Classification (NCBI taxonomy): domain Bacteria; kingdom Pseudomonadati; phylum Pseudomonadota; class Betaproteobacteria; order Burkholderiales; family Burkholderiaceae; genus Caballeronia; species Caballeronia sp. J97. Next base: position 2,378 of record NZ_CAJMZL010000065.1, read on the forward strand.
GGTACGCCGTCACCCGTTTCCAGGCTCCGACTGTTTGTATGCATGCGGTTTCAGGATCTATTTCACTCCCCTCCCGGGGTTCTTTTCGCCTTTCCCTCACGGTACTGGTTCACTATCGGTCGATCACGAGTATTTAGCCTTGGAGGATGGTCCCCCCATCTTCAGACAGGATTTCACGTGTCCCGCCCTACTTGTCGTACACCTAGTTCTTCCAACCTATTTTCGCTTACAGGGCTATCACCTGCTATGGCCGCACTTTCCAGAGCGTTCAGCTAATAAGAAGGATAAAGAGTACAGGCTGATCCCATTTCGCTCGCCACTACTTTGGGAATCTCGGTTGATTTCTGTTCCTGCGGTTACTTAGATGTTTCAGTTCACCGCGTTCGCTCCACATGACCTATGGATTCAGTCAAGGGTACTCCATACGGAGTGGGTTTCCCCATTCGGATATCGATGGATCAAAGCTCGTTTGCCAGCTCCCCATCGCTTTTCGCAGGCTACCGCGTCCTTCATCGCCTGTGATCGCCAAGGCATCCACCACATGCACTTGTTCGCTTGACCCTATAACGAGTGTGTCTTGCAACACCTCGCTACAGGCTGAGTATTCGCGTTGTGCCGTATTCCAAGTCATCATTAAGATCACTTTTCATACTTGATACAATCACTACCCTGACTACCCTACTCGCACCCATCTCTAAGTGCTTTCAGATAATCTCTTTACTACTTCTTCCAGATTGTTAAAGAACGTTTAGCCGACAAGCTCACTTCCACGCTTGCGACATCAACTGGCTTCAATCGCCAATGCTTAAAATTCACGCTGAACCCTAAGCATTGATGATTGGTGGAGGATGACGGGATCGAACCGACGACCCCCTGCTTGCAAAGCAGGTGCTCTCCCAGCTGAGCTAATCCCCCAAGTCTCTTGGGTGCATCGATCATCCGATCGACCCATCTTGACCGTTGGTGGGTCTGGTTGGATTCGAACCAACGACCCCCGCCTTATCAAGACGGTGCTCTAACCGACTGAGCTACAGACCCAAAGCCTGTCTTAAACAACAGCCGATAAGCGTGAGCGCTTAATGTTGTGTGCGAAGCTCGAGAAAGGAGGTGATCCAGCCGCACCTTCCGATACGGCTACCTTGTTACGACTTCACCCCAGTCATGAATCCCACCGTGGTAAGCGCCCTCCTTGCGGTTAGGCTACCTACTTCTGGTGAAACCCACTCCCATGGTGTGACGGGCGGTGTGTACAAGACCCGGGAACGTATTCACCGCGGCATGCTGATCCGCGATTACTAGCGATTCCAGCTTCACGCAGTCGAGTTGCAGACTGCGATCCGGACTACGATCGGTTTTCTGGGATTGGCTCCACCTCGCGGCTTGGCAACCCTCTGTTCCGACCATTGTATGACGTGTGAAGCCCTACCCATAAGGGCCATGAGGACTTGACGTCATCCCCACCTTCCTCCGGTTTGTCACCGGCAGTCTCCTTAGAGTGCTCTTGCGTAGCAACTAAGGACAAGGGTTGCGCTCGTTGCGGGACTTAACCCAACATCTCACGACACGAGCTGACGACAGCCATGCAGCACCTGTGCGCCGGTTCTCTTTCGAGCACGTCCACCTCTCAGCAGACTTCCGACCATGTCAAGGGTAGGTAAGGTTTTTCGCGTTGCATCGAATTAATCCACATCATCCACCGCTTGTGCGGGTCCCCGTCAATTCCTTTGAGTTTTAATCTTGCGACCGTACTCCCCAGGCGGTCAACTTCACGCGTTAGCTACGTTACTAAGGAAATGAATCCCCAACAACTAGTTGACATCGTTTAGGGCGTGGACTACCAGGGTATCTAATCCTGTTTGCTCCCCACGCTTTCGTGCATGAGCGTCAGTGTTGGCCCAGGAGGCTGCCTTCGCCATCGGTATTCCTCCACATCTCTACGCATTTCACTGCTACACGTGGAATTCTACCTCCCTCTGCCACACTCAAAGCCTGCCAGTCACCAATGCAGTTCCCAGGTTAAGCCCGGGGATTTCACATCGGTCTTAACAGACCGCCTGCGCACGCTTTACGCCCAGTAATTCCGATTAACGCTCGCACCCTACGTATTACCGCGGCTGCTGGCACGTAGTTAGCCGGTGCTTATTCTTCCGGTACCGTCATCCTCCATCCATATTAGGGACGAAGTTTTCTTTCCGGACAAAAGTGCTTTACAACCCGAAGGCCTTCTTCACACACGCGGCATTGCTGGATCAGGGTTGCCCCCATTGTCCAAAATTCCCCACTGCTGCCTCCCGTAGGAGTCTGGGCCGTGTCTCAGTCCCAGTGTGGCTGGTCGTCCTCTCAGACCAGCTACAGATCGTCGCCTTGGTAGGCCTTTACCCCACCAACTAGCTAATCTGCCATCGGCCGCCCCTATAGCGCGAGGTCCGAAGATCCCCCGCTTTCTCCCTTAGGTCGTATGCGGTATTAATCCGGCTTTCGCCGGGCTATCCCCCACTACAGGACACGTTCCGATGTATTACTCACCCGTTCGCCACTCGCCACCAGGGTTGCCCCCGTGCTGCCGTTCGACTTGCATGTGTAAGGCATGCCGCCAGCGTTCAATCTGAGCCAGGATCAAACTCTTCAGTTCAAACCCTGTTACTGTTTTCTATTCTTCCGAATAGGTCGCTCACTCAACGTACTGACGATGATTTAATGTCCAAAGACAAAAAACCTTCCTCTGATACTTCGTGTGAGACTCTTGATACTTTTGCT
>NZ_CAJMZL010000066.1:0-4720 GCF_905220305.1 Caballeronia sp. J97
TACCGACACCGTGCAGTTCACGGCGGTGACGCCGCCCTTTCTCATGTCTTCGAACACGGAGCGCTCGAACTTCGATATGTTCAGTCCGTCGATGATGATGCTGTCATTGTGGAGGGTGCTCATCTTCAAGTGCTCCGTGTGCCGGGTAGTTGGGTCGTTCGACGCTGCGCTGACGGGCTTTCCAGCGATATCCCGATGCCTTCGTCGTTGCGTCTATTCTTGACTTTCGCCCCGCTGGTCAATTTACGAATTTAGACGTGTTCTTTGCCTTTTCCGACATGCGCGTCTGTTTTCGACAAGTGGCGAATTCCGTTTCGGTGTAGCGCGTTTTTTTGTGCGTTCTGCTGCACTGCATCGGAACGATCGTGCGCTGTTGGAGTGCAAGCCTAGTCGCGCTTGGCCCCGCGTCAGTGCGGGCGCGCAGCAGACCGTGCGCGGTGCCTTTTATTGCTCAGGGTTTAGCCTGATGGCATGGTAGTTGCACTCGAAACCAAAATTGCAAAAGTGGCAAAAGCCGCGAATGACGGCGCCAAACATTAGATTCCAAGGAATCAGTCCGCACATGTCCTCCGATCGCACGGCGTCGCTGTCGCACTTCGCATTCATGCCGCTCCCCAACTTCACGATGATCGCGTTCACCAACGCAATCGAAGTCCTGCGCATGGCGAACTACCTGACGGGCCAGCCGTTGTATCGCTGGTCGATTGTGAGTCCCGACGGCGGTCCGGTGACGGCGAGCAACGGGCTTTCCGTCGATACCGGCCCGGTCGAATGCGTGGGGAAGCCCGACATCGTGTTCGTGGTCGGCGGCATCGACGTGCAGCGCGCGACCACGCCGGCGCATCTTTCCGCCTTGCGCCGCTTCGCGCGCACGGGCAGCGTGCTCGGGTCACTTTGCACCGGCACCTATGCGCTGGCGCGCGCGGGTTTGCTCGCCGGCTATGCATGCGCGATTCACTGGGAGAATATGTCGGCGCTTAAAGAAGAGTTTCCCGACACGCGTTTTCTGAAGGAGCTCTTCGTGATCGATCGCGATCGCGTCACGTGCACGGGCGGCGTCGCGCCGCTCGACATGATGCTCAATCTGATCGCCGCGCGCGTCGGCACGGCGCGGGTCACGCAGATCGCGGAGCAGTTCATCGTAGAGCATGTGCGCGATACGAGCGCGCAACAACGCATGCCGCTCGTCGCGCGTCTCGGCTCGGCGAACAAGTCGCTTTTCGAAGTCATCTCGCTGATGGAGAACAACATCGAAGAGCCTTTGTCGCGTGAAGAGCTGGCGCGGCTGGCGGGCATGTCGCAAAGGCAATTGCAGCGGCTGTTCCGCGAGCACCTCGGCATGACACCGACGCATTACTACCTGACTTTGCGTTTGCGGCGCGCGCGCGAGTTGCTGCTGCAGACCGACATGTCGATCATGCACATCACGATGGCGTGCGGTTTTCAGTCCGCCTGTCATTTCTCGAAGAGCTATCGCGATGCGTTCGGCACGGCGCCCACGCGCGAACGGCGCAAGCAGGTGCCGCCGCTGTCCGCCGTTCCCGCGATGGTGGCCTGAGCGCTCAGATCGACATGTGAAGGCGCGTTTCGCAGACTTCGCAACCGCCGACTCTTTCCGTCCGGAATACGCCGTCCAGTGCAAAGCCGAGCGCCTTGTAGAAGCGCAGGCCGTGCGCGTTTTCTTCGAGCGCCCAGAGCGTCATTTCCCGATAACCTTCGCTCGCCGCGGCGTTGATCGCCTCTTCGATCAGGATTCTGCCCGCGCCCTTGCGCCAGTGCGCCGGATCGATGTAGATGGCTTCGATTTCCGCGTCGGTCCTGCCTTTGTCGTGATCGCGCGAGGCGCCCCATGCGATCCAGCCCAGCATGACGTCGTTGCGTTGCGCGAGCATCACGCGTGGCATGCCGCGGGCGATGAGTTCGGCCCATAGCGCGCGGCGCTTCGGAATGGAAAGCGAATCGAGGTATTCGGCGGGAAAGATCGAACGATATGCGGCCTGCCACGCCTTGACGTGGATGCGCGCGATCTCGGCGGCATCGGCGGGGAGCGCGAGGCGAACGGAAAGCGCGGTGCGGAGGTAGTCGGCGTGCATGCGTCAAGTATGACGCTGATTTCTGGTTTGTGGGTTTGTGGGTTGGCGAACGCCGCCGCGGCACCCGCTGACGACAGAGTGTCTGGACAGTTCGAATGGGCCTTGGTCGCGCGCCGGCGGGGGCAACCGTTACACCTTTACACTACTTGCTGCCCATCGGGGAGTACTTCGATCGAATCAAACTCGACAAGCAGGTCGGCACCGATGGTTGCATTTATGGACGCAATTGGCTTGGGTGCCTCATTCCTACCCCACGGATAAGACCTATCCAGAGTCGAGCGCGCCTGCTTGTATTCATCGGATTCATAGTCGTGCAGGATATCGACAGGATAGGTGATGTTCTGGATCAGAAATTCATTCATCAACAGGCGAGTTGCGCCGGTGAATCGCAGCTTCATACGGTTCCCTTTCTTTCCGTGGTTCGATTTCAACTCGACGACCTTTTCGAACATATCCGTCGATACGGCCGCCATATACCAATCATGGAAGGCGTCGTATTGTGCAATTTCTTTATCTATGACCACTCCTCCTCAATTCTTTCACCTCTGACAATCATATGCGCGTCACTTCCCGGAGCGAAAAATCGCCAGCCTTCGTGCAAATTCGTCATCTAATTTTCCGCCGTGTTCCGCGATCGACCAGGGCATAACCATCGAGGCTGTTCACAAATGCTCGAACGCCTCACCGTCAACCGTGCAAGTTTCGATTTGATTGTTATCCTCATCGAAAACGATAACGACACAGCGCGATTTGATTTTCATCCGCTGTTCTTGAGGCGATCTGAAGGCGATTTCAGATAGCGCGACGTGGTGAGCCATCCTCCCGTATCTCGAGCGTGTCAAATTCAATAACGAGTTCAGCTCCGCACGTTGAAAAAATCTGAACGAGTACGCCGGCTTTGCGATCGTTCCATGACTCCGCTTTGGCTAATACTCGTTCTGCTCGTTCGTAGCGCTGAGTGCCGGGTTCAAGTACTTCGATTCCGTACACGATGTTCTGAAGACTGAGATTTTCAAGCACACATCGATTCATACCTATGAAGGATACGGACACTCGCCGGTCCTGGAGGTACAAACTGAGCGTTAGCGTCTCATCCTCCTTCGATACATGAATTGTGTCTAAGTACCAATCGTGGAAATAGTTGAAGGCTTTTAAAGTATTCATCTCTATGACTTCAGTACGGAAGGATTGACACAGGGTTCCCAAGATCGCGGTTCTTTCCGTCCCAGTTGTGAGAGTGCGGAGCGCCGAAGCCATGATCGTGGTCGAAGTCGATGTCGACGGCAGCGTTCCCACGACCGTCATACAAGCGCAATTGTCCACTACCAGAAGGGTTGACGACCCATGTATTCGGTGGACCACCCTTAATTGACATTCCTGCAAGGCTATCGCTTGCTCGATCGAACATGTCTGGCTGATACTCGAACGGCTGCGCATCGCCGAACAGAGACTTGCCGCCGTCCGAATCCCCGAAGCTCTCGAGCATCGAATTGTCGCTGCTGTCGGCGTCAGAGCCAGCAAGCGCGCCGCCCGCTGCTTCGATGACGCTCATCCAGTCGAAGCCGCTACCGCTCGACGCGAGATCGCGCGCCGCGGTCAGACCTGCGCTATCGGCAACTGAATCCAGCACACCGAGTTCGCCATTGGCCCGTTGCAATGCTTTGAACTCGCTATAGGTGATGACGTCGCTCGGTTCCCTGCAAGCGCCACCGCCGGCGCTCGCGGTCCGGCGTTGCGGGGCGTAATGCCTGAATACGCGTTGTCCGCCGTGCCAATTGCGCGCGATCACGGGAATGATATAGCGTTCACGCACGGCGGTGCGTAGCGTCTGTGTGATGCCTTCGCCATCGAGCAAGTCCCAACTCGGCACGCGCGAGTAACGACTGATGAACGCCACAAATTCGCGGAATTCGGAACATGAGCGCGCGCGGCGCCGGTCGATATGCAATTTGAACAGGCGGTCGAAGTCTTGCCGGTCTTGTTCGATCTGTTCTGTTTGTTCTTTTCTCTTCTGCTTGCGCTCTTCGAAAGGCAAGCGCCAGGATCGGTCGACTTCCCGCACTTCATGGGCGGGCATCAGCGCGCAATGCCAGCCTCCGGTCAACGGTACATAGAGCGCGTTGTAGGAGTATCCCCATTCGGGAAACGACATGTCACCTCCGCGTTTCAGCAGGAGTGCAAATCCTATCGGGAGGCAGAGATGTCCTCGCGGAGTTGCCTCAATAATGACGGACGCCCCCTTCACCACGAAAGAGCTTCGGCGCAGCGCTACGCGCTTCCGGGTCCGCAAGGGACCCAGATGAGAAGCGTGCGCGGTGAGATACAGAAATCAGCAAAGAAGCACGCGCGGACCCGATGAACCCATCGGCCGCGAAGCGGGCCGGAGTTATATCGTGCTGCACCAGCAAGGATCGCGGTGCGATGAGACAGACCGTGCGCGATCCAAGCGGTGTTCTGCTTGCGAGGGCACTCGCTACGGGCGGACCATTAGGCCAATCGCCTGTGCCGGGGCCGGTGTGAAGTACTTTGGATGGGGATAGCTGCTTTCTTTGGTCACTTTCTTTGCAGCAGCAAAGAAAGTGACTGCCGCCCCGCACAGGGGCAACGCTAATAGACCACTAAAAAAA
>NZ_CAJMZL010000067.1:0-4593 GCF_905220305.1 Caballeronia sp. J97
GGATCGTCCGGAGCTGACGAGCGCGCACATCATCGTGTCGGGCGGGCGTGGTCTGGGTAGCGGCGAAAACTACACGAAGACGCTCGAACCGCTGGCCGACAAGCTCGGCGCGGCATTGGGCGCATCGCGCGCGGCAGTCGATGCGGGCTATGTGCCCAACGACTTTCAGGTCGGTCAAACAGGGAAGATCGTCGCGCCGCAGTTGTATGTCGCGGTGGGTATCTCGGGCGCGATTCAACATCTGGCCGGCATGAAGGACAGCAAGGTGATCGTCGCGATCAACAAAGACCCCGAAGCACCGATCTTCAGCGTGGCCGATTACGGCCTCGTCGGCGATCTGTTTAGCATTGTCCCCGAGCTCGTTGGAAGCATATAAACCGCTTGAGAATGTTGCAGCGAGGAGCCGTTGAATCTTTCACAACAGCTCCGTCGAAGCGCTGCACGGACTAGCTCGGATAGTCCAAGAGTTCCGCCGTACCCCCAAACGCGACATTTGAACTTGGGACTTACATAGAAAATTTTGATAATTTGCATTATGTAAATTTATCGATATTCCAGACTAACGATGCTCATCACACGCGCCGTACTGACTTCTATCGTCCGTGCTCGTCGCGATGCGCATTCGACACGGCAACGGCAGGCCGCGTCGATGCCAACATCGACGCCACCCTGCGTCACTCTCGCGCCGACGTGCAGCCACGAAGTCTTCCGGGCTCGAAGCAAAATCAGCGAATCACGAATGGATTGCCAGTCTTGGCTCCCGTATTGATCCAGACGCTCTTCGTCTGCAGGAAGTCGTTGATCGCGTCGACGCCGTTCTCTCGGCCCAGCCCCGAGTCCTTATAGCCGCCAAACGGGGACATGTAGCTTACGGCACGATAGGTGTTGACCCAGACAGTGCCCGACTGAATGCGTTCGGCCATCCGGAAGGCACGGCCGATGTCACTCGTCCAGACGCCTGCGCCAAGCCCGAACCGGACGTCGTTGGCGATAGCGACGGCGTCTTCTTCGTCGTCGAACGGAATGACGGAAAGCACCGGCCCGAACACTTCTTCCTGCGCAATGCGCATGTCGTTGCTGACGCCCGTGAAAATCGTCGGCTCGATGAACCACCCACTTCCGCATTCGGCCCGCGTCGCCTTCTGGCCACCCAATGCGAGACTCGCGCCTTCTTCCCGCGCGATATCGATATACGAAAGCACCTTGTCGTACTGGGGACGGGTCGTGATCGGCCCAACTTGCGTCTGCGAGTTCATCGGGTCGCCCATGCGCGCGGTCTTCGCAAGCGCCACGACGCGATCGACCACTTCATCATGTACAGACTTCTGCACCAGCAACCGCGATCCGGCAATGCACGTCTGACCCGTTGCCGCAAAGATGCCAGAGACCGCACCATTGACGGCATCTTCGATATTGGCGTCGGCGAAGACGACGTTCGGAGACTTGCCGCCCAGTTCGAGCCCGACATGCTTAAGGTCTCGGGCGGCTTGCTCGTTGATGCGTCGCCCCGTGGAGTCCGCCCCGGTAAACGTGATCTTGCGCACCAGCGGATGCGAGACAAGCGCCGCGCCCACTTCATTGCCGAAGCCTGTCACGACGTTGACGACGCCGCGCGGAAACCCGGCCTCCTCGAATAGCCGCACGAATTCGAGCGTCGACGCCGACGTGAACTCGGAAGGCTTGATGACCACGGTGCAGCCCGCCGCAAGCGCAGGTGCGAGCTTCCACGTCAGCAACATCAGCGGCGAATTCCAGGGCGTGATGATCGTCACGACGCCGAGCGCTTCATGCCGCGTGTAGTTGAAATAGCCCTTCTTGTCGAGCGGAATGACGCTGCCCTGCACTTTGTCCGCAAGGCCGCCGTAATAGCGGAACCATTGAGGGATGTAGCTCAGTTGCGCGTGCATCTCGGAGTACAGCTTGCCGTTGTCTCGAACCTCGATTTCGGCGAGCTTCGCGGCGTCGCGAGCGATGAGGTCCGCAACCCGATGCAATAACAGACCGCGAGCGCTGGCCGTCGAAGAAGGCCATTCGCCGGAAGCGAACGCGCGGTGCGCGGCTTCGACCGCACGTTCTGCATCGGAGGCATTGCCACGCGCGATTTGCGCCCACGGCTCACCCGTAAAGGGACTTTCGCTCGCGAACCATTCGCCCGATGCAGGATCGAGGTCGGCACCGTCGACGTAATGACGATAATGTTCCATCGAATTCTCTTGGAAAGCGTGAAGCCCGCAGGCGCGCAAACCGATGCAACGCCCGCATCGAGCGTCAGCACGGTCTTAGAACGTTGCGTAGCCCAGCGCCGCGCGGAAGCGATTCTTGACGAACACGCCATCGCGCGGAGGAAGCGCGCGCGGCGGTTCATTCGCCGCGATCAACACCTGCGCCACGAGCGGCCCGGTCTTCGCACGTATTCCTTCGACGAGGTCCGGCAGATCATCGAGGCTTTGGATGCGACGCGCATCGGACACGTTGCATCCCTTGGCGACGGCAACGAGGTCCGTACCGAGGCTGGTATGACTGCGCTGCATGCCGGTTTCGCCGAAGTGGCCGTTGTCGAGCACGACGATCGATAGATTCCCGGGTTGCTTCGCCCCCACCGTAGCGAGACTGCCAATGCCCATCAGTTGCTCGCCGTCGCCTGTAATCACGATGACGGGCCTGTCCGGCTGAGCGAGCGCGAGGCCGAGTCCGAGCGACGCGGCCCCACCCATTGCCCCCCACAGATAGAAATTGCCTTCACGATCGCCGGCGGCGAACACGTCATAGGACGCTGAACCCAGCCCGGTCACGATCAACGCATCGGGGACCGATTCGACGAGACTTGCAACGAAGGCTCGACGATCAATGGCATCGGTACGATTCGACATTACTTTCTCTCCCATTTCTTGCGCCCGATCAGGCTTTGCGACAACAGAACCGCGACCTGCTCGCCCGCTTCGAATGCGGCATCGAAGCCCGCGCTGACGATCTCGCCGACCTGCTCCGGATCGTCGGCACGCAAGACCGTGATGCCCATCAGTTCCAATGCGGCTTGCGTGTTTTTTCCCATCGGTCCCTGCCACGGATTGAACTCGGCGTATTCGCCGCGCATCGTCACGAGCGTGAAGAACGGGAATCGGCAACTCGACAGCAGCGAAAACATGTTCACGCAGTTACCGACGCCGCTGCTCTGCATGAGCAGGACCGCACGCTGCCCGCCGAGCCACGCGCCGCTCACCACCGCGACGCCTTCTTCCTCCGTGGTAAGCACCACATCCTCGATCTCGGGATCCGCGATGACGCTGCGAATGACGTGTGAGTGTCCCGCATCCGGAACATAGGCGACCTGCCTGACGCCCCCTTCTTTCAGCACCTGAAAAATCTCCTGTTGCCAGGCAGGCGCTTGCATCTCTGTCGAACTCATCACTCCTCCATGGAAGTCGGTATCGGTACAGACATCATAATTCGCTATTTCTCGCCGCATGAAATAGAATTTCGTGATTCCTGTATTCGATTCTGGTATCGACTAGGATTTTTTCCGGAGTGCGCGTCATGGACATCAAACAGCTTCGAGCGTTGATCGCAGTTGCCGACACGGGCAGCGTCACCCGGGCTGCGAGCCTGCTGCATATCGTTCAGCCGGCGGTATCGCGTCAGCTTCGTCTGCTCGAGGAGGACGTCGGTGCAGCCCTCTTCGCTCGCGGCCGATACGGGATGGAAGTGACCGAAGCAGGCGCCGTATTCGTCGAACATGCGCGCCGTGCACTCGCCGAGCTGGATCGCGCGCGGTCGGAGTTGCGTGTATCGGAGGGAGTCGGCGGAACCGTCACGGTGGGATTGCTGCCGAGCACGTGCGACCTGCTGGCGAGCGACCTGGTCGCGGAAGTCGCGTCGCGTTTTCCGGCGATTCGATTGAGAGTTCTGATGGGCTATACCGGCACGCTGCAGAACTGGCTCGAGCAGAACGAAGCCGACGCCGCGCTTCTCTACGATCCCACGCCGTCGCCGATCATTGCTGTGACTCCGCTCGTCGAGGAGAAGCTGTGGATCGTGGGACTTCCCGACTCGGGATTCGCCGCCGATCAACCCGTGGCGCTGGCGGACGTCGCGCATCTGCCGATGATCCTGCCGAATGCGCCCCACGGCATTCGCTCACTGGTCGAGCAAACCTGCGTAAGCGCTGGCATCGAGCTCACGGTGGCCGCCGAAACCAATGCGATGAGCGTGCAGAAAGGACTTGTCGTCGGAGGTCATGGCGTGACGATATTGCCGGGTATCGCCGTCGCCGGCGACCTCGCGGCAGGACGGCTCAGCGCCGCGCCGCTTGCCGATCAGTTGCTGTCGCGGCGGATCGTTCTCGCGATGCCGAACAACCGGCGCGTGGCCGCGGCGGTGCGATGCGTCGTCGACCTGCTGGTCGCGCAGATCGATCGGGCTGTGCGCGGCGGAAGCTGGACCACCGCGCGGCTCTTGCAGGAAACGACAACTGGCGCGCAATAGGATCATCCTATGTCCGGCACATGAAACTGGTATTTCCGCGCTCCGGGCGAATCCCCTAAAGTTTGTCTACCGACAACGTACAGCTGGCACTCCCCCGAGGAAGACAGCATC
>NZ_CAJMZL010000068.1:0-4488 GCF_905220305.1 Caballeronia sp. J97
AATAGCGAGTGCCCTCACAAGCAGATCACGGCTTGGATCGCGCACGGTCCGTCCCATCGCACCACACACCGAACGGGTTCAGCACGAAATAGCTCCGGCCCGCTACGCGGCCGACCGGTTAATTGGGGATGCGCGTGCTTCTTTACTAACGCTTCCATCTCACCGCAATTGCAAACCGATGGTTTCCCTTGTGGACCCGGCGGCAGCGCGTAGCGCTGTGCCGGTGCTGATTCGCGCTGAACCAGTGACCTCGAATTACTAGCACGTCAGACCGTGTGCGAGCCAAGCCCTATTCTGCTTGTGGGGGCACTCGCTACGGGCGGACCATTAGGCCAATCGCCTGTGCCGCGGCCGGTGTGGACTACTTTGGATGGGAGAAGCTGCTTTCTTTGGTTACTTTCTTTGCAGCAGCAAAGAAAGTGACTGCCGCCCCGCACAGGGGCAGTGCCAATAGACCGACACGATAACGGGACCCAGCGAAAGCAAAACCAAGGCAGGGCGCCACCAAAAAGGCAACGCCCATAAGCCAACGGGCCCCCTCTCAACTCCCGATGTAATCAAACAACGACATCTTCTGAATCTGCGAAAACGCCATCTGCGCTGCCTGCAGCGAATTCTGCGTCAACTCATACTGACTGATCGAAGAAACCAGATCGATGCTGGTCAGATTCGCGATATCACTCGCCGTCTGCGTCTGGCTCGTCTGCATCGCAGTCTGCGTCGACTGCACCTCCTGCTCGCGTCCACCCACCACCGTCTGTGCCGACAGCACGTTGTTGAACGTGTTGTTGATCTTCGTCCCCGCTGTCGTCAGCGCATTGGTCAACGCGGCCTGCGCCCCCGGCGATCCCGTCTGCTGCTTGAGCGCGCCCACGATGTTGTCGAGCGTCGCGAAGATGTCGTTGTTGTCCGTCGACGCGGGCTGCACGGTGAAGGAGTCGTTGTCCGCTGGCGTGCCGTCGATCGTCACCTTCTGGCCGCCGAGCGTGATGTCCGTCTTGCCCGTATAGGCGACGCCCGTCGGCAGCGAGGAATCCGCCGGGTTCGATGTGACCGAATACGTCGTGCTGCCGTCCGTCGCCGAAACCGAGAACTTGATCGTGTACGTGCTGGCATTGCCCGGGTTGCTCGTATCGCTCACGCTCACCGCGCTGATCGTCCCCGTGCCCGTGTTCGTGCCGGCCGCGCGCGACACCGGATCGCTCTCCGTCGGCGATACGCTCTGGAAGATCGACACGCCCGTATCGCCCACCGGAATCGAGCGCCCGTCGCTGATCTGCACCGTGCGCTGTCCGAAGTCGCCGGAATAGCTCGCGCCCGTGCCCGATGCGTTGTTCGAGAACGGCGCCGTGCCGCCCTTGAGACCCGAGAAAATATAGTTGCCGTCGCTGTCCGTCGTGTTCGCGAGACCGAAGAGCTGATCGCGCAAACCCTGGATCGTGTTCGCGACCGACGTGCGGTCCGCATCGGTGAGCGAACCGTCGCCCGCGCGCACGATCTGCGTCTGGATGCTCTGCAACACGTTGCTGACGTTACTCAGCGTCGAGTCTTCCTGCTGCAGCGACGACAGCGCCGTCGTCTGGTTCGTGCTGTACTGCGCGAGCGCGCCGCTTTTCATCGTGAGCTGCACCGCCTGCGCCGCCCCGAGCGGATCGTCGGACGCGGTGAGAAGGCGCTTGCCCGACGAGATCTGCTGATACATCGATGCAAGCGTGCTCTGCTGGTCGCTCATCGAAGCGACGTTCATGTTGAAGTACTGGGAACTGGAAATACGCATCGCGTTTAGCCTCAGTTGAACATGCCGAGCAGCGACTGGAACAGCGTCGCGGCGGTCTGAATCACCTTGCTGTTCGCTTGATAGAGCTGCTGGTACTGAATCAGGTTGGCCGCTTCTTCGTTCAGGTTCACGCCCTGCACCGCCTGCTGCGCCGACGTCGCCTGGTTGAGGAGCGCGGTCTGCGCCGTGCTCGTCGCCTTGAGCTGGTTGGTCTGGTTACCGATCGTGTTCACGTAGTTCGCATACGAGCTCGTCAGCGTGTCGGAGCCGCCGTTGAGCGACTTCGACGACACCAGTTTCGACATCGCGAGCGCGTTGCTGCCGTCGCTCGTGCCGCCCTTGTTCTGCGCGATCGTGAACGTGTCGGTGTCCTTCGGCGTGCCGCTGATGGTCGCGGATACGCCCATCGCCGAGACCGTGAGGCCCTTGCTCGCGTCGTACGGAATAGTCGTGCCGGCGGCGTATGTCGTCGTGCCGACGGTCACGTCGACATCCGACGTGAAGCCGTTCGCCGTCGCGCTGTACTTCAGGTTGATGTCGGACGTCATCGAATTGCTCGTCACCGTCGCCGACGAAATCGACGCCGTGCCGGTGTTCGTGCTCCCCGCCGACGTCACCGCGGGCGACGCCGCCGCGATCGCAGCGCCGTTGCTCGTCGCGAGCTTGAAGTTGTCGAGCGCGGCGCGGGTCGGCTGAATCGTGAACGAGTCGCCCTTCTGCACGCCGCTCAGCGACGACACATCGATGTTCAGGCCGTTGATCGTCTTGTTCGTTTCCGTCGCCGGATCGATGGTGCCGAGCGCCTGGCCGCTCGCCGGGTCCGTCACCGTGTACTTGCTGCCGTCGTAGGTGACGGTGAAGTCATTGGTGGGCGGCTGCGTGCCATCGGCGATCGTCGCCGTCGGCATGCCCGTGCCCTTGTTGCGCGCGTTGGCGATGACAGTCGGATCGCTCGTCGAGAACAGCTTGCCGCCCGCCTGGCCGTTCAGGTCGAGGCCGAGTGCGTTCTGATCGTTCAACTGGTTCGCGAAGCTCGTCGCGATCGCGCCGAGTTGCGCCTGCGCCGGATCGAGCGTCTGCGTGCGGAATTCGATGAGACCGCCGACCGTGCCGCCGGTGAGCGCCGAGCTGTCGAGGTATTGCGTGTTCGCGGCCGTTTGCGTCGCGCCGTTGCTGCTCTGGTACGCGACCGTGAGCTCGCTCGGGTCGGACGGCGAAGGCGCGGTTTGCAGCCCGTATTGCGTATTGCCGACGACGAGCGGCTGCCCATTGCCGATGAACACGTTGTAGTTGCCGTCAGTCTGCACGACCTGGACGCCGATCATCGAGCTCAGGTTGGTGACGAGCTGATCGCGCTGGTCGAGCAACTGGTTCGGCTGCTGGCCGCCCGCGCTGGCGATGTTGATCTGCTTGTTGAGATCGGCGATCTGTTGCGAGTAGCTGTTGATCTGCGAGACGGCGCTCGTCAGTTGCGTGTTGACGCTCTGGCGCAGTTCGTCGTATTGCTGGCCCGCCGAGTTGATCTGGTCCGCGAGCGTCTGCGCGCTGCTCATCAGCGACTGGCGCGCGGCGGTGCTGCTCGCGGAGTTCGCCACCGACTGCAGGCCGGAGAAGTAATTGGTGATGCCCTGCGCGATGCCTTGAGTGGGATCGCCGACGAGGTTGTTCAGTTGCGAGATCAGCGAGTAATAGGTGCTTGCCGCGCTGCTCGACGCTTGCGTGTTGTTCACCTGCGTCGTCAGGTACTGACTGTACTGGCGCGTCACGGTGACTGCCTGAACACCGTTGCCGAGATAGCCCGAGCCGGTGAGTTGACCGGACGCTTCCTGATACGAGACCTTCTCGAGCGTATAGCCCGGCGTCGCGGCGTTGCTGATGTTCTGTCCCGTTGTCGTCAGGCCCCACTGGGCCGCATTCAGACCTGAAAGACCAATGCTGAAAATGTTATTGGACATGCGTGAATCCTGGTGAGGCGGCGTTGGATCGAGCGCTGCCGGATGGCTGTTTTATATATCGGCCGATTGCCGGGGAAGTTGAGCGTTTGCGCGCCGTGGGGATTTTTTGGCCCGAGGCCGGACGGTTGTCGCGATGGGGCCATTATCGGGGGGGTGTCGCAATGGCTATTGCGAGAAGAGCGCGGGGTTTTGGGGTTAATTCTGTCGTTTTGCTTTTTTGCTTTTTTGCTTTTGCTTTGGTTCGGTTTTCGCCGGATCCCATTTTCGCGTCGGTCTATTGGCACTGCCCCTGTGCGGGGCGGCAGTTACTTTCTTTGCTGCTGCAAAGAAAGTAACCAAAGAAAACAGCTATCCCCATCCAAAGTACTTCACACCGGCCCCGGCACAGGCGATTGGCCTAATGGTCCGCCAATAGCGAGTGCCCTCAATACGCAACCGGGCTTGGCTCGCACACGATCTGACAAGCTAGTAATTCGAGGTCACTGGTTCAGCACGAAACAGCATCGGCACAGCGCTACGCGCTGCCGCCGGGTCCACAAGGGAAACCATCGGTTTGCAATTGCGGTGAGATGGAAGCGTTAGTAAAGAAGCACGCGCATCCCCAATTAACCGGTCGGCCGCGAAGCGGGCCGGAGCTATTTCGTGCTGAACCAGCAAGGATCGCGGTGCGATGGGACAGACCGTGCGCGATCCAAGCTGCGTTCCGTTTTGAGGGCACTCGCTACAGGCGGACCATTAGGCCAATCGCCTGTGCCG
>NZ_CAJMZL010000069.1:0-4270 GCF_905220305.1 Caballeronia sp. J97
ACCGCGAAAACGGGATCCGGCGAAACCAAGACCAAAGCCCAACCCCCCAAAAAAACTGCTCCGCAATGCAACACACTGTCACCCATGAATCACCCGATGCAACACCTGCTTGCCAAACGATTACAGCGCTAGCAAAGCCCCATCGCCCTTGGCACAAATATTGAGTTCACCCCTCCGACGCTCCGCGACTCACATCCCGCCGCCCCACGGCGCCATCGTGAATCGCGGAAGCGACGAGCCACGCCGAAGCACCGCTATCACCGGCAAGCGCGAGATCATCGTCATGGCGGATTCCGCCCGCGCCGATCAACTCACGCGCACCGGCGAGCGCACGCACCGCGGCGAACGTGTCGAGATCGGGCCCGGCATACGCGCCCACGTGATCGAGCGTCATCACGATCACGCGCGATGGCCACCATCCGCTCTCGGCATGCGTCGATCCGAGCGCGCGCCCGCCGCGATAGTCGAGCGACAGGATCGGCTCGAAGCCGCAAGCCGAAGCCTCGGCGATCGCGCCGATATCGACGAGCGACTCGGTGCCAAACACGGGCACGATCGCGGCGGGCGATGCGGACCGCGTCAGCCGCGCGATGCGCTCGATCAGCGCGCGCATCGGCGCGAACGCGGTGAAGCCCGCGTCGAGCCAGATGCTGGCGCCGTCGCCGAGCGCGTCGCAAAGCGCGGCGAGCGCATGATCGTGCGCGCCGCGCGAAAGGATCGCGCCCAGATCGGCGACGTACAACGTGCGCGCGCCGGTGGCGGCGACGAGCGCGCGGGCGATCGCAACAGGATCGCTCGTCGCGCACAACGAGGACTGGATCGGCCGATAGCGCGAACGCTCGCCGCGCACCGCGTGCACCGCGTGGCCGTCGAGCAGATCGAGAACGGGTATTACCTGCATGGATGGCTTTCCTTTGACCAAGATCTTCGTATTCGAGTATCTCACCGGCGGCGGCATCGATCCGGATGCGGCGGGCGCAGGCAGCCTCGCCGACCTCTCCGCGCTGATCGTCGAGGGCCGCGTGATGCGCGACGCCATCGCCGCCGATCTGCGCGCGCTGCCGGGCATCGACGTGAGCGTCGCGAGCTCGCGCTTCGAACAGCTCGACGACGACCAGGGCTACGTGCGCCCGCAGCCCGGCGAATCGGTCATACGCTTCGTGGCCCGCGTGGCGCGCGAACATGACCATGCCTGCATCGTCGCGCCCGAATGCGACGGACTGCTGCTCAAGCTCTACGACGCCGTCGGCCAGGCGCGCTGGCTCGGCTGCGCGAAGGAAGCGATCCGCGCGGCGTCGAGCAAGAGCGCGACGGCCGCGTGTCTCGCCGCGCGCAGCATCGCCGCGACGCCCGCGCTCGAGCCGGAAAACGCAAGCGCGGGCATCGGGCGGCGCTGGGTCGTCAAGCCCGATGACGGCGCGGGCGGTCTCGATACCTATGTCTACGACGACCTCGCCGCCGCGCGCGCCGAATACGAAGCGCGCGCGGAAGCCGGCCGCAATCCGGTGCTGCAGGAATGGGTCGACGGCGAGCCGCTCAGCCTGTCGCTGATCTGCCGTGACCGGCTGTCGCGGCTCGTGAGCATAAACCGGCAGCGCATCGGTTTGTCGGATGCGGCGGGGTCGGGCCGACGCGAGCGCATCGTCCAGTTCGATGGCGTCGATGTCGATCGCGTCGACCGGCATGGTCCGCAAGGCCGCGCGCTCGAGCGTCTCGCGCTGCGCGTGGCCGAGGCGTTCCCGGGTCTGCGCGGATTCGCGGGCATCGACGTCGTGTGGCATCCGGAGCGCGGGCCGGTCGTGATCGAGGTGAATCCGCGCCTGACGGTCGCGTATGCGGAACTGAGCCGGCGCGGCGGCAGGAATCTCGCGGCCGAGTTGCTCGCGGCGCATCGCGTGCCCGGTTTCGACGGCGATGCCGGTTTGCTGCGCGCGTGCGGTGGAGCGTCGTCATGACGACATCGGCATCGAACGCTGCGCCGGTGTTCGGCTGGGACGTGGGCGGCGCGCACGTCAAGGTGTCGATGGCGACGCGCGCGGGCGTGCTTGCCGATGTCGCGCAATGGGCGTGTCCGTTGTGGCAGGGCATCGCGCATCTGGAGCGCGTGATCGACGCGATGTTCGAGCGCTGGCCCGTCGCCGCCGACGCAGCCGCGCGTCACGCCGTCACGATGACCGGCGAGATGGTCGATCTCTTCGCCGACCGCGCCGAAGGCGTGCGCACGTTGACGCGCACGCTCGCGCAGCGGCTCGGCCCGCGCACGATGTTCTTCGCCGGCGAGGCGGGCTGGCTCGCGCGTTCGGCGTGTGCGGACGGCTGGCGCAAGGTCGCATCGGCGAACTGGCTCGCGACCGCGCAATGGGTCGCGACGCGTGTGCCGGACGCGGTGCTGATCGACATCGGCAGCACGACGACCGACATCGTTCCGATCGTCGGCGGACGTGTCGCGGCGCGCGGTTGCAACGACGCCGAACGGCTCATCGGCGGTGAGCTGGTCTATCAGGGCGTCGTGCGAACGCCGTTGTGCGGGGTCGCGCATCGCATTGCGTTTCGCGGCGAGACGACCGGCGTGATGAACGAATGGTTCGCGACGACGGCCGATGTCTATCGTCTGACGGGTGAGCTGTGGCCCGAGCACGATCAGCATCCGAGCGCCGATAACGGACCGAAGACGCAGGCCGCGAGCCGGGCGCGCATCGCGCGGATGATCGGCCGCGACGCCGTCGATGCGAGCGATGCCGAATGGCGGCAGTTCGCGCAGAACTGGCGGCGCGAGCAGTTGCGCGCGTTGGAGGGCAATTTCGCGCGCGTGATCGCGCGGGATGCGGCGCTGGCCGCTGCGCCGATCGTCGGCGCGGGCTGCGGGCGCTTTCTGGCGGCGGCGCTGGCGCGGCAGGAGGCGCGCGGCTATGTCGACTTCGCGCGTCTCGCGGGCGTCGCCGATGACGACACGACGCGCGCCGAATGGGTCTCGACGTGCGCGCCGAGCGTGGCGGTCGCGCTGCTGGCGTCGACTGCGACGAATGGAGTGCAAGGCAACGAAGAGCATCCGTCGAACGATGCATCGCCGCGCGCTGCGTGATAGCGTGCGGAATATACCGGAGCGAAGAAGGGTTATCGAACCGGGTGCGTGGCCCGGCGGCATGATCGAACGAGGACAGGAATATGTGGGTGGTGAAGATCGGGGGGAGCCTGAGTCACGACCCGGCGCTGCGCGAGTGGTTGACGCGGCTATGGGAAGTGGGCGGAGGGCGCGTGGTGATCGTGCCGGGCGGCGGCGATTTTGCGGACGCGGTGCGGCAGTATCAGCACGAATGGCATTTCGACGATCTCGCGGCTCACAACATGTGTCTGCTCGCGATGGCGCAATACGCGATTCTGATGCAGGGCGTGGTGCCGGAGCTCGTGCTGGCATCGAACGAGGATCGAATCCGGCGGGCATTGCGCGATGGGCGTGTGGCGGTTTGGGTGCCGACCGATCTCATGCGGGCGACGCCCGATTCGATGACCAACTGGGATACCACTTCGGACAGCCTTGCTGCATGGCTTTCCAGTTTGCTCAATGCGGAGCGGTTGATGATCGTGAAATCGTGTGAGGTGGAGGCGAATGCGCCGCTGGAGGCGCTGGCCGCGAAAGGCATCGTGGATCGCAGGTTTCCCGCTTATGTGCGGGATGCCAATTATATTGTGGAGATTTTTAGTAAGGCTGATGTGGGGGTTATGCGGGATCGGTTGTTGAATGTCGCGGTTTGAGGGTTTTGGGTTTGGTTTTGGTGTCGTCGGGTCCCGTTTTCGCGTCGGTCTATTAGCACTGCCCCTGTGCGGGGCGGCAGTCACTTTCTTTGCTGCTGCAAAGAAAGTAACCAAAGAAAGCAGCTATCCCCATCCAAAGTACTCCACACCGGCCGCGGCACAGGCAATTGGCCTAATGGTCCGCCCGTAGCGAGTGCCCTCACAAGCAGAACACCGCTTGGATCGCGCACGGTCCGTCTCATCGCACCACACAACCAACTGGTACAGCACAAGACTGCTCCGGCCCACTTCGCGGCCGATGGGTTCATCGGGTCTGCGTGTGCTTCTTTGCTGATATCTCCATCTCACTGCATGCGCAGCCCGCTGGTTTCCCTTGTGGACCCGACGGCGGCGCGTAGCGCTGTGCCGGTGCTGTTTCTTGCTGAACCCGTGCCCTCAAATTACTAGCTTGTCAGACCGTGTGCGAGCCGAGCCGTGTTCTGCTTGTGAGGGCACTCTCTACTGGCGGGCCATTCAG
>NZ_CAJMZL010000070.1:0-4117 GCF_905220305.1 Caballeronia sp. J97
AACTTGTTAATACATCAATCCGCGATTTTAGCGCCTTTTTATTTCGCGCTGCAGCGAAAAGCCGTCCAAAAGACCGTTGCTCGATGCGCGAAAATGGCCTCGCCAACGTGCTTTTTCCGCGAGCACCCAGCCAGTGCGCGCGGCCCTTTTTCATTCGATCAACTCAAGTCGTTCTGATAGAAATAGCCGGTCGTGACGTACCATCCGCGACGCACTTCGACAGGTCGATCGCCATAGGTATAGGACACGCGCTCCACCGATAAAAGCGGAAATCCCTGCGCGACGTCGAGAAACTGGGCGACGGTCTCGTCGGCGGCGACGGCGCGTATCTTCTCGGTCGCGCGGATCATGCGCGTGCCGAACTCCGTCTCGAACATTGCGTAGAGCGGGCCTTTGTAATCGGCGAGGCGCTCGGCCGTGAGCCCGCGAAATACCGCGCCGGGCAGCCAGATTTCATCGAATACGGTCGTCACGCCATCAAACTGCAACAAGCGCTTGATAAGAACGACGGGGTCGGCGGGCTTAAGCTCCAGTTGCCGCGCAATCTCGGCCGGCGCGCGCAGGCGCCTGCATTCGAGCAGACGGCTCACGTGCGGATGAACGTCGCCGTCGTCGGGCAAGAGGCGCAGGAAGCGGAACTGCACACGGTCTTCGCTGTGCGTCGCAACGAACGTGCCTTTACCCTGACGGCGAACGAGGAGATTGTCGGCGGCGAGTTCGTCGATCGCCTTGCGCACGGTGCCCTGACTCACCTTGTAGCGGGCCGCGAGTTCGACCTCGCTCGGGATGATTTCGCCAGGCTTCCATTCGCCGGACTCGAGCCCTTGCGTGATGAGCGCCTTGATTTGCTGATACAGCGGGCTGAACGTCGGCGACGGCGTGCTCGCGGCCTCAGCCGCCGGTGCAGTGCCGTTGGGGGTCGTCGTGCTCGCCGGGTTGGAATTCATGCCGCGCATTTCAACACAAGGGCCGCCGTGCGTCCAGACTTTTCCCGAAGATTCCTATGTCTTATATAAGACATAAGATATTGTTGACTTTACCTCGGAGCGCTCCTACACTCCTTGTCGAGCAAGGGTTTGCGGGTCGTTGCGAGAGCGCAGGAACCGCCGGTCAGCGTGTTTTCCCACGGCTTTCTTTGCCTCGAGAACACCCTGAACCGCGCATCCGGACATCGCGCAACATTCCGCCAGGCACGCCCTTTCGCTTTCGCCTCACGCCGATCGGCCACTCGATTCGCGCGCCGCTGCCTGCCCCACGCCTCGCAACGTCAAGCGCCGTCTCGAATGGGCGCGTTGCCGTCAGACCCAAGCGAAATCACGGCGTCCTTCCAGAACATCTCGCACTCCTCCCGCTCGAAGAGAAGGATTCATGGCATGACAGTCACGCCGCTCGGGCATTCATGCGGCGCGAATCCACCAACGAACGCGCGCAACGCCACGTGGCGCCGCTTTCGGCGATTCGCGCACGGCATGGCCGGCATGTCTTCATCAACGCTTTGCGTAACGCGCATAAAATGGCGCTTTTCCCTAGCGTTCCACGCACCGTCCAGGAGAGTTCTCAATGGCTAAGTCCGCAAAGCGCGTTGCCGTAACCGGCGCCGCAGGTCAAATCGGCTACTCGCTGCTGTTCCGCATCGCCAACGGCGATCTGCTCGGCAAAGACCAGCCCGTGATTCTTCAGCTGCTCGATCTGCCGCAAGCGCAAGCTGCCGTGAAGGGCGTCGTGATGGAGCTGGAAGATTGCGCGTTCCCGCTGCTCGCCGGCGTGGTCGTCACGGACGATCCCAAGGTCGCGTTCAAGGACGCCGACGTCGCGCTGCTCGTCGGTGCGCGTCCGCGTTCGAAGGGCATGGAGCGCAAGGATCTGCTGTCGGCGAACGCCGAAATCTTCACGGTTCAGGGCAAGGCGCTGAACGATGTCGCGAGCCGTGACGTGAAGGTGCTGGTCGTCGGCAACCCGGCGAACACGAACGCGTACATCGCGATGAAGTCGGCGCCGGATCTGCCGAAGAAGAACTTCACCGCAATGCTGCGTCTGGACCACAACCGCGCGCTGTCGCAACTGGCCGCCAAGTCGGGCAAGCCGGTCGCGTCGATCGAAAAGCTCGCCGTGTGGGGCAACCACTCGCCGACGATGTACCCGGATTTCCGCTTCGCGACCGCCGAAGGCCAGGATCTCACGAAGCTCATCAACGACGACGAATGGAACCGCAACACGTTCATCCCGACCGTCGGCAAGCGCGGCGCCGCGATCATCGAAGCGCGCGGCCTGTCGTCGGCGGCGTCGGCAGCCAACGCGGCGATCGACCACGTGCGTGACTGGGTGCTCGGCACGAACGGCAAGTGGGTCACGATGGGCATTCCGTCGGACGGCTCGTACGGCATTCCGGAAGACATCATCTACGGCGTGCCCGTCACGTGCGAAAACGGCGAGTACAAGCGCGTCGAAGGCCTCGAAATCGACGCGTTCTCGCGCGAGAAAATGGACGGCACGCTGAACGAGCTGCTCGAAGAGCGCGACGGCGTTTCGCATCTGCTGGGCAAGTAAGCACGTTGTTATCACGGGAGGTTCGTCGCGAACCTCCCGTCAGCGCGAACCCGTCACGGCGTTCGCGTGATTCGAACGCGCTTGAGCGGCATTCGAGCGCGTTCGAATCATCGAGCAGGATCGAACCCACTTCCCCAAATCGGACCCGACGCCGACGATGCGCGCTCTCACTCCCGCCGAAGTGCTGTTTGACGGCGAACCGCAACCCGCTGTGCTTCCGCCCTGTGATCACTACGCCGGCAGCGAGAAGCTGATCCGCAAGTCGCTGGCCTTGCAGGCGCAGCTCGGGCCGGTTTTCGACATCACGCTCGATTGCGAAGACGGCGCGCAGGTCGGTCACGAGGCCGAGCATGCGGAGCTGGTCGCGTCCTTCGTCGGCGGCGACGACGATCGCTTCGGGCGCGTGGGTGTGCGCATCCACGACTTCGCTCATCATGCATGGCGCGACGACGTGCGCATCATCTTGCGCCAGGCGAAGAAGGTGCCTGCTTTCATCATGCTGCCGAAGATCCGCAGCGTCTCCGATGCCGCCGAGATGGTGGCTTTCATCGAAGCATCGCGCTGCGAATTCGGCATCCGGAAGCCGATTCCCTGTCATCTGCTGATCGAGACGCACGGCGCGCTCGCCCGGGCGTTCGAACTGGCCGCGCTGCCGGGCGTCGAATCGCTGAGTTTCGGGCTGATGGATTTCGTCTCCGCGCACAACGGCGCGATTCCCGATACGGCGATGCGCTCGCCCGGCCAGTTCGATCATCCGCTCGTGCGGCGCGCGAAGCTGGAGATCGCGGCTGCCTGTCACGCGCACGGCAAGGTGCCCTCGCACAATGTGTCGACGGAGGTGCGCGACATGAGCATCGTCGCGAACGATGCGGCGCGCGCACGCAACGAGTTCGGCTATACGCGCATGTGGAGCATCCATCCGGATCAGGTGAGGCCGATCGTCGAAGCCTTCTCGCCGCGCGCGGAGGAAATCGCGCTCGCTGCGGAGATCCTCCTCGCGGCACAGCGCGCGCATTGGGGTCCGACGCGCCACGGCGACACGCTGCACGATCGCGCGAGCTATCGCTATTACTGGTCGGTGCTGCGGCGCGCGCACGCGACCGGCCAGACGATGCCCGACGACTGCGCGCCGCTCTTCGCCGCACCGGCTTCCAGAGCATGAGCATCACCGGCACCGGATCGAATTTCAGCGTCGCGCACGAGCTAATGCATCGCGCATTCTTCAAGCACAACAAGTAACGCCGCATCGCGAGCGTACGAAAGGAGACTGAAGAGCATGACCGATACCGCATCGACCGAAGCACCCGCATCCGGCGCGTTCAAGCCGAAGAAATCCGTTGCGCTGTCGGGCGTGACGGCAGGCAACACCGCGCTGTGCACGGTCGGCAAGACCGGCAACGACCTGCACTATCGCGGCTACGACATCCTCGATGTCGCGACCACCAGCGAGTTCGAAGAAATCGCGCATCTGCTCGTGCACGGCAAGCTGCCGAATGCCGCCGAACTGAAGGCCTACAAGACCAAGCTGAAGGCGCTGCGCGGATTGCCCGCGAACCTGAAGGCCGCCCTC
>NZ_CAJMZL010000071.1:0-3861 GCF_905220305.1 Caballeronia sp. J97
CATGTACACCCAATCCCTCGACATTCCGAGCCCGGCGCAGACCGGCGACGCGCCGGCGAACGGCGCGGCGAGTCTCGACCAGACGCGCTTCGACGCGGTGATGCAGGCCGACGGCAAGATCGAGCCGCAGGACTGGATGCCCGAGGCCTATCGCAAGACGCTGGTGCGTCAGATTTCGCAGCACGCGCATTCGGAGATCATCGGGATGCAGCCCGAGGGCAACTGGATCAGCCGCGCGCCGAGCCTCAAGCGCAAGGCGATTCTGCTCGCCAAGGTGCAGGACGAAGGCGGCCACGGCCTGTATCTCTACAGCGCGGCCGAAACGCTGGGCGTTTCGCGCGATCAACTGGTCGCCGGGCTGCACGCGGGCAAGGCCAAGTACTCGAGCATCTTCAACTATCCGACGCCCACGTGGGCCGATGTCGGCGTGATCGGCTGGCTGGTCGACGGCGCGGCGATCATGAACCAGATTCCGCTGTGCCGCTGCACGTACGGGCCGTATGCGCGCGCGATGATCCGCATCTGCAAGGAAGAGTCGTTCCATCAGCGTCAGGGCTTCGACGCGCTGCTCGCGATGATGAAGGGCACGCAGGCGCAAAAGGACCTCGTGCAACAGGCGGTGAACCGCTGGTGGTGGCCGGTGCTGATGATGTTCGGGCCGAGCGACAAGGATTCGATTCACAGCGGCCAGTCGTTCGCGTGGGGCATCAAGCGCATCTCGAACGATGATCTGCGCCAGAAGTTCGTCGACGCCACGGTCGAGCAGGCGAAGATTCTGGGCGTGACGCTGCCCGATGCGGATCTGAAGTGGAACGACGAACGTCAGGCGCATGACTACGGTGCGATCGACTGGGACGAGTTCTGGCGCGTGGTCAACGGCGACGGCCCGTGCAACAAGGAGCGCCTCGCCACGCGCGTGAAGGCGCACGACGATGGCGCCTGGGTGCGTGAAGCCGCGCTCGCCTACGCGGAGAAGCAACAAGCCCGCGCCCACAAACACGCTGCATGAGCATGATGGAGACGATGAAGATGAACAAGGAATGGCCGATCTGGGAAGTGTTCGTGCGCAGCAAGCAGGGACTGGATCACAAGCATTGCGGCAGTCTGCACGCCCCGGACGCGGGCGCGGCGTTGCGCATGGCGCGCGACGTGTACACGCGGCGTCAGGAAGGCGTGAGCCTCTGGGTGGTGCCCTCGGCGGCGATCACGGCATCGGACCCGGCGGACAAGGACGAGTTGTTCGAGCCCGCGGGCGACAAGATCTATCGGCATCCGACGTTCTTCGTGCTGCCCGACGAAATCAATCACATGTAAGGACGGGCGCGACATGAGCCAACAGCAGAGCCAACAGCAGGGCCCCAAGCAGAGTCAGGAACATCTCGCCTACGTGCTGCGTCTCGCGGACAACGCGCTGATCCTCGGTCAGCGCAATGCCGAATGGTGCAGCCACGGCCCGGCGCTGGAAGAAGACATTGCGCTCGCCAACATCAGTCTGGATCTGATCGGTCAGGCGCGTCTGCTGTACACGCATGCCGCGACGCTCGAGGCCGCGCTCAACGGCGCGAAGAGGACCGAAGACGACTACGCGTACTTTCGCAGCGAGCGCGAGTTCGCCAACTACACGATCGCGGAGTTGCCGCACTTCGGCCCGCTCGCGGGCACGACGCGCGCCGAGCGCGATTACGCGGTGACGATCGTGCGCAACTTCCTGTACTCGGCGCTGATGGTCGAAGTGTGGAGCGCGCTGCAGGCATCGGGCGATGCGCAGCTCGCGGCGATCGCGGCGAAGTCGATCAAGGAGACGCGCTATCACCTGCATCATGCGCGCGACTGGCTGGTGCGCCTGGGCGATGGCACGGAGCAATCGCATCGGCGCACGCAGGCGGCGCTCGATTACCTGATGCCGTACACGCGCGAGTTCTTCGCCACCGATGCGATCGAACAGGCGGTCGCCGATGCGGGCATCGCGCCGCTGGCGAGCGGGTTCGAAGCGGCGTGGCGCGAGCAGCTTGCATCGGCGCTGGAAGAAGCCACGCTCGAAGCGAGCGTCGAGGTGCAGCACATCACCACCGGCAAGCATGGCGAGCACTCGGAGCACATGGGCTTTCTGCTGGCGGAAATGCAGAGCCTGGCGCGTCAACATCCGGGCGCGAGCTGGTAAATGAATACTGTCGAGGCCAACACGATCGAACGCGCGTGGCATGTGCTCGAAGCGGTGCCCGATCCGGAGATTCCGGTGGTGTCGATCCGCGAGCTGGGGATTCTGCGCGACGTGCGCCACGGCGACGATGGCGTGCTCGAAGTGGTGATCACGCCGACGTACTCGGGGTGTCCGGCGATGTCGCAGATCGCGGAGGACATCGCGCGGGCGATCGACGAGGCGAAGCTGGGCGCGCATCGCATCGAGACGGTGCTGGCGCCCGCGTGGACGACCGACTGGATCACCGACGAAGCGCGCGAGAAGTTGCGCCGCTACGGCATCGCACCGCCGACGGGCGCCTGCAGCGGCGCCGAGCAGCCGATTCGCTTCGTGCCGTACAAGAAAGAAGTCATCGCCTGTCCGCGCTGCGGCTCGACGCACACCGAGAAGCTGGCGCAATTCGGCTCGACGGCGTGCAAGGCGCTGTATCGCTGCATCGACTGTCGCGAGCCGTTCGATTACTTCAAGCCGTACTGAGCCGAATCGACTGAATCGACTGAATCGACTGAATCGACTGAATCGACTGAATCGACTGAATCAACTGAATCCACTGAGAAGCGAGCCGAAAAACATGGCGACTCCGCAATTCCATCCGCTGCGCATCCGCGACGTGCGACCCGAAACCGCCGATGCGGTCACCGTTTCGTTCGAGGTGCCGCCCGCGTTGCGCGACGCGTTTCGCTTCACGCAGGGGCAGTTCGTGACGCTCAAGACACATATCGATGGCGAGGAGACGCGCCGCTCGTATTCGATCTGCGTGGGCGTGACCGACTACGACCGCGACGGCGAATTGCGCATCGGCATCAAGCGCGTGCGGGGCGGACGCTTCTCGAACTTTGCGTTCGATACCTTGCAGCCCGGTCACGAGATCGACGTGATGACGCCGGACGGGCGCTTCTTCACGCACCTGAACGCGGATCACGCGAAGCACTACGTGGCGTTCTCGGGCGGCTCGGGCATCACGCCGGTGCTGGCGATCATCAAGACGACGCTGGACATGGAGCCGACGAGCCGCTTCACGCTGGTGTACGGCAATCGCAGCGTGGACGCGATCATGTTCGCCGAAGAGCTGGAAGACCTGAAGAATCGGTATATGGACCGGTTCTCGCTGTATCACGTGCTGTCGGACGATTTGCAGGACGTCGAGTTGTTCAACGGCGTGCTGGATCAGGACAAGTGCAAGGCGTTTCTGCAGACGCTGCTCTCGCCCGAGGCTATCGACGAAGCGTTCATCTGCGGTCCCGGCCCGATGATGGATGCCGCGGAGGCCGCACTGAAGGATGCGGGCGTGGCGCCCGGGCAGATTCATGTGGAGCGCTTCGGCACGCCGCTGCCGCAAGCGGGCGCGCCGACCATCGAGATCACGGAGAACACGCCGGCGGCGGATCTGGAGCTGATCATCGATGGCAAGAAGCGCAAGCTGCGCCTGCCGTACGAAGGCGTGAGCGTGCTCGATGTCGGCCTGAAAGCGGGGCTCGCGCTGCCGTATGCGTGCAAGGGCGGGGTGTGCTGCACGTGCCGCGCGAAAGTGCTCGAGGGCGAAGTGAAGATGGACAAGAACTACACGCTCGAACAACACGAGATCGATGATGGTTTCGTGCTGACTTGCCAGTGTCATCCGGTGAGCGAGCGGGTGGTCGTGAGTTTCGACGAGCGCTGAG
>NZ_CAJMZL010000072.1:0-3579 GCF_905220305.1 Caballeronia sp. J97
CCAGGATTTCATAGAAACCAGGATTTCATAGAAACGCAATGCCGCCCCGCCCAAGGGGCACTGCCACTACGCTCCTTCATGCAACGCCCGAACCCACCTCTCGACGCGAAGCGGATCAAGCCTCCCCCCGCGCCCATCGCGCTCATCGCAGAGCGCCCCCCGAAATCCCGCGATATCCGGCGCAAGCAGGCGAATCCTGTCGAGATCGCCCCATCCCAACGATCCCGCCACCGCAATCATCGTCCCGCGCGCGCGCGCATCGCTCACGCACGAAGCAAGCATCCCCACATCGACGCAATCGAACAACGTGCGCCCGTTCTTGCTCGCCGTATCGAACACGATGCCGACAAAGCCAAGCTGCGCCGCGAGCGCCGCCAGCTCGCGATCCACGCCATCGTCCGACAGCAACACCGGCACCACCGCCGCCGGCAAGCTCGCCAGATGCCGCAGGCATGCAACGGCATCCGCACCGGGCGAGACGCCCACCTTCACATAATCGACACCCGCAGCCGCGACATCGAGCACGCGCGCGGTCATCTCGTCGAGCGCATCGTTGGGCAAGTCGCCGATGGTCGCGCTGATCGGGCGCACCGCATACCGCGCGCGCAACGCCCGCACGATCCGCGTGATATCGCCGATCGCGACGGCGCCCAGCGCGCCCGCACCCGGTTCCTTCAGATCGATCAGTTCGGCGCCTGCATCCGCGGCATCGAATGCTTCGTCAGCCGAGCGGACGCTCGCGAGCAATACGGTCATCGTCGAAACTCCAGAGGGATGCTACGGCAGAAGCATCAGGTGAGCGCCTTCGCGCGATGCGCCTCGATCGCCTGCAAAAGCCATCGCCAGGCTTCGCGCTCGGCATCGCCCGCGGTCTTGTCGATGGCGATCTGCAGATACGCGACTTCGCTATCCACTTTTTCCGGCGGCAACATGAAGAGCCGACTCACGAGAATCGCGCCTTCGACGACCGCCGCCTGCGCGCGATTAAAGCCCGGAAACGGCGCATGCGTCGCGCGATGCACGCATTCCATGCGCAGCGTCGGGCGCGTCTCGTCGTCGAGAAGTTCGGCGAGGCGCAACTCGATATGCGCGAGCGTCGATGCGAGCCGCACGCTCGGCACCGCGTCCGCGACGACCGTCGGCCAGTCGCGCGCAAAACCCGTCACGCAGCCCGCGAACACGCGCACGTCGGTCGTCAGGTTGATGACGGCGCTCTTCGTTGCGATGACATTGTCGAGTGTCGTCGAAGGACGGAACGGCGCGAGAATCGCGAAGCCCGCTTCGAAGCGCACGCCCATTGGCGCGATGTGCGGCCGGCCATCGCGATCCGCGGTCGTGACGATGGTTTCGTAAATCATGATGGTCGGCGAAAGCATTCGTAGCCGCACGAAAGCGCCGCGATTGCTTCGACGCGGCTTCGTGCGGGTTTGATCCGCGTTCAGCGGGTGGCGATATACATCGTGATTTCAAAACCAAAACGCATATCGGTGAAGCTAGGCGTGGTCCATTGCATGCGCGTTCCTCCATGTGAGTCGGGTTGATGCCTCGATTACCGCTTCAATGATTTGCCGATGCGGACGAATCCGCCAGGCGGCCGGGACGGGGCCGGCCCTTCGACGATGCAAGCGCCATGCCAATGACATGAAGCGGATGCCGAAGAGCGCGACTCGCTCATCACGCGTGCCGACTGTGACGAAATCAGAACAAAGTGTCCCATTCGTTCGGCCATATACGCATCAGGGCTAATCCCGACTAAGGCATCGCTTATGGCGGGGCAAGAAATTCGTGAATTCCCTTCAGCGCGGCCCGTGCTTACTCTGCAATCACAGCAGGCGCACGTCACTCTCATCTCACTGTCGAGGAAACGGAATGAACGACTTCAGCAAGGCCGCCGTCGAGGCGGTGCGCAATCCGTCAGATCCGCGCTCGCGCTACGCGGCCGGCGTCATGAAGTATCGCGAGATGGGCTACTGGCAGCCCGATTACACGCCGAAGGACACCGACGTGATCGCGCTCTTTCGTATCACGCCGCAAGCGGGCGTCGAGCCGGAGGAAGCGGCTGCGGCCGTGGCGGGCGAATCGTCGACGGCGACGTGGACCGTCGTGTGGACAGACCGTTTGACGGCGTGCGACATGTATCGTGCGAAGGCGTATCGGGTCGAGCCGGTGCCGAACGCGCGTGCTGACGAGCCGCAGTACTTCGCGTATATCGCTTACGACCTCGATCTTTTCGAAGAGGGATCGGTCGCGAACCTGACGGCGTCGATCATCGGCAATGTGTTCGGTTTCAAGCCGCTCAAGGCGCTGCGTCTCGAAGACATGCGCATTCCCGTTGCCTATCTGAAGACGTTTCAGGGGCCGCCGACGGGCATCATCGTCGAGCGCGAGCGGCTCGACAAATATGGCCGCCCGCTGCTCGGCGCGACGGTGAAACCGAAGCTCGGCTTGTCGGGCAAGAACTATGGGCGCGTCGTGTATGAAGGCCTGAAGGGCGGACTCGATTTCCTGAAGGACGACGAGAACATCAACTCGCAGGCATTCATGCACTGGCGCGACCGCTATCTCTTCGCGATGGAAGCGGTGAGCCGCGCGCAAGCGGAGACCGGCGAGGTGAAGGGCCATTACCTGAACGTGACGGCCGGCACGATGGAAGACATGTACGAGCGCGCGGAGTTTGCGAAAGAGCTCGGTTCGTGCATCGTGATGATCGATCTCGTGATCGGCTGGACGGCGATTCAGTCGATGTCGAAGTGGGCGCGGCGCAATGACATGATCCTGCATTTGCATCGTGCGGGACATGGCACTTATACGCGGCAGCGCAATCATGGCATCTCGTTTCGCGTGATCGCGAAGTGGCTGCGCATGGCGGGCGTGGATCATGCGCATGCGGGCACGGCGGTCGGCAAGCTCGAAGGCGATCCATTGTCGGTGCAGGGCTACTACAACGTGTGCCGCGAGTCGCGCAACGAGCCGGATCTGTCGCGCGGCATCTTCTTCGATCAGCCGTGGGCGGGTTTGCGCAAGGTGATGCCGGTGGCATCGGGCGGGATTCACGCGGGACAGATGCATCAGTTGCTGGATCTGTTCGGCGATGACTGCATTCTGCAATTCGGCGGCGGCACGATTGGGCATCCGCAAGGCATTCAGGCGGGGGCGACGGCTAATCGCGTCGCGCTCGAAGCGATGGTGAAGGCGAGGAATGAGGGGCGCGATATCGCTAATGAAGGGCCCGATATTCTCGAGGCCGCCGCGCGGGGGTGTACGCCGTTGCAGCAAGCGCTCGATACCTGGCGCGATGTGACTTTCAACTATGCGTCGACGGATACGCCGGATTTTGCTGTTACCGCGACGGCGGGGGTTTAGGTTTGGTTTTTTTCGCTGGATTCCGTTGGGCGTGTTGTTTTTTTTTCGCCGGATCCCGATTTTTTAGTGGTCTATTGGCACTGCCCCTGTGCGGGGCGGCAGTCACTTTCTTTGCTGCTGCAAAGAAAGTAACCAAAGAAAGCAGCTATCCCCATCCAAAGTACTTCACACCGGCCGCGGCACAGGCGATTGGCCTAATGGTCCGGCAATAGCGAG
>NZ_CAJMZL010000073.1:0-3296 GCF_905220305.1 Caballeronia sp. J97
GGGGTCTAGCATGGCTGAAGCCGTAAAAAAACCAAGGCCCGAATACCGCAACATCGGTATCGGGCAAATCGCGAAGTATCGCTTGCCGCTGGCGGGGAAGGTGTCGATCCTGCATCGGGTGAGCGGGCTGCTGCTCTTCGTGTGTCTGCCGTTCATCCTGTATCTGCTGGATCAGAGCCTTACGTCGGAGATTTCGTTCGACGCGTTCAAGGGCTTTCTCGCCAACCCCATCGTCAAGATCGTCACGCTCGTGCTGTCGTGGGCGTATCTGCATCACTTCTGCGCGGGCATTCGTTTCCTGCTGCTCGACACCCACGTCGCGGTCAATAAGGAAGGCGGCAGGCAGACCGCTGTGATCGTGCTGGTCGTTTCGCTGTTGCTCACGCTCGCGATGGCCCTCAAGATCTTCGGAGTGTTCTAAACATGGCAACGCAAAACCGAGTCGGCCCCAAGCGCCTGGTGGTAGGCGCGCATTACGGTCTGCGCGACTGGCTCGCGCAACGCATCACCGCGGTCGTGATGGCCGTGTACACCGTCATTCTTCTCTTCTGGTTCTTCGGCGCGCACAACTTCTCGTATGAAGGCTGGGCGGGCATCTTCGCGACCCAGTGGATGAAGCTCGCCACCTTTGTAGCCTTGCTTTGCCTCTTCTATCACGCGTGGGTCGGCATTCGCGACATCTGGATGGACTACGTGAAGCCCATGGGTCTGCGCCTGCTGCTGCAAGTGCTGACGATCCTGTGGCTCGTCGGATGCGCCGGCTACGCTGCACAGATTCTCTGGAGAGTTTAAAGAACATGGCTGCAATCAAGACTTCCCTGCCGCGTCGTCGTTTCGACGTGGTCATCGTCGGCGCGGGCGGCTCGGGCATGCGCGCATCGCTGCAGCTCGCGCGCGCGGGCCTGTCCGTCGCGGTGCTCTCCAAGGTGTTCCCGACGCGCTCGCATACGGTGGCCGCGCAAGGCGGCATCGGCGCCTCGCTCGGCAACATGAGCGAAGACAACTGGCACTATCATTTCTACGACACGATCAAGGGCTCCGACTGGCTCGGCGACCAGGACGCGATCGAGTTCATGTGCCGCGAAGCGCCCAACGCCGTGTACGAGCTCGAACACATGGGCATGCCGTTCGACCGCAATGCGGACGGCACGATCTATCAGCGCCCGTTCGGCGGCCACACGGCGAACTACGGCGAGAAGCCGGTGCAGCGCGCCTGCGCCGCCGCTGACCGTACCGGCCACGCGTTGCTGCACACGCTGTACCAGCAGAACGTCGCGGCCAAGACGCACTTTTTCGTCGAATGGATGGCGCTGGATCTGATCCGCGACGCCGACGGCGACGTGCTCGGCGTCACCGCGCTGGAGATGGAAACGGGCGAGGTGTACATCCTCGAAGGCAAGACCACGCTGTTCGCCACGGGCGGCGCGGGGCGCATCTTCGCGGCATCGACGAATGCGTTCATCAACACGGGCGATGGCCTCGGCATGGCCGCGCGCTCAGGGATAGCGCTGCAGGACATGGAGTTCTGGCAGTTCCACCCGACCGGCGTGGCCGGCGCGGGCGTGCTGATCACCGAAGGCGTGCGCGGCGAGGGCGGCATTCTGCGCAACTCGAACGGCGATCGCTTCATGGAGCGCTATGCGCCCACGCTGAAGGATCTCGCGCCGCGCGACTTCGTTTCGCGCTCGATGGACCAGGAGATCAAGGAAGGCCGCGGCGTCGGTCCGAACAAGGATCACGTGCTGCTGGACCTGTCGCACATCGGCGCGGAGACGATCATGAAGCGTCTGCCGTCGATTCGCGAGATCGCGCTGAAGTTCGCCAACGTCGACTGCATCAAGGAGCCGATTCCGGTGGTGCCGACCATCCACTATCAGATGGGCGGGATTCCGACGAACATGCACGGTCAGGTGGTGGGCACGGCGAAGGGCTACGACGATCCGGTCAACGGCTTCTATGCGGTGGGCGAATGCTCGTGCGTCTCGGTGCACGGCGCGAACCGTCTGGGCACGAACTCGCTGCTGGACCTGGTCGTGTTCGGGCGCGCCGCGGGCAATCACATCATCAAGCACGCGCAGGAGCTGAAGGAGCACAAGCCGCTGCCGGCCGATGCCGCGGACTTCGCGATGGAGCGTCTCGCGGTGCTGGAGAAGTCCACCTCGGGCGAATACACGCAGAACATCGCCAACGACATCCGCTCGACGATGCAGGCGCACGCGGGCGTGTTCCGCACCTCGAAGCTGCTGGAAGAGGGCGTGGGCAAGATGGCGGAGCTGGCCGAGCGCGTGAAGCACGTGCATCTGAAGGACAAGTCGAAGGTGTTCAACACGGCGAAGGTCGAGGCGCTGGAGCTGGCGAACCTGATCGAAGTGGCGCGCGCGACGATGGTGTCGGCCGAAGCGCGCAAGGAAAGCCGCGGCGCGCATGCGCACAGCGACTACGAGCATCGCGACGACGAGAACTGGATGCGCCACACGCTGTGGTTCAGCGAAGGCGATCGGCTGGATTACAAGCCGGTGCAGATGAAGCCGCTGACGGTCGAATCGGTGCCGCCCAAGGCGCGTACCTTCTAAGGCAAGCGCAAGGAAATCGAAATGGCAAAACGAATTTTTGAAGTTTATCGCTACGATCCGGACAAGGATGCGGCGCCGCGCATGCAGACGTACGAGCTGGATCTGACGCATGAACGCATGCTGCTGGACGCGCTGGTGAAGCTGAAGGAAGTCGACGAGACGCTGTCGTTCCGTCGCTCGTGCCGCGAAGGCGTGTGCGGCTCGGACGCGATGAACATCAACGGCAAGAACGGCCTCGCGTGTCTGACGAATCTGAACGAGCTGCCGCAGAAGATCGTGCTGCGTCCGCTGCCGGGTCTGCCGGTGGTGCGCGACCTGATCTGCGATTTCACGCAGTTCTTCAACCAGTATCATTCGATCAAGCCGTACCTGATCAACGATACGCCGCCGCCGGAGAAAGAGCGCCTGCAATCGCCGGTGGAGCGCGACGAGCTGGACGGTCTCTACGAGTGCATTCTGTGCGCGAGCTGCTCGACCTCGTGCCCGAGCTTCTGGTGGAACCCGGACAAGTTCGTGGGCCCGGCGGGCTTGCTGCAGGCCTATCGCTTCATCGCGGACAGCCGCGACCAGGCGACGGGCGAACGGCTCGACAACCTGGAAGATCCGTATCGTCTGTTCCGTTGCCATACGATCATGAATTGCGTCGACGTGTGCCCCAAGGGGCTCAATCCGACCAAGGCGATCGGCAAGATCAAGGAATTGATGGTGCGCCGGGCGGTTTGA
>NZ_CAJMZL010000074.1:0-3289 GCF_905220305.1 Caballeronia sp. J97
CACAGGCTGCTTCAATGGTGCCCCACGCTCTTTCCAGTCGGCAAAGAGTTCGGTCAGTGCGTTGGGATCCATGATCGCGCCAGAGAGGATGTGAGCGCCCGGCTCGGATCCCTTTTCCAGCACCACGACTGAGACATCCCGGCCTTCTTCCGCCGCGCGTTGCTTGATGCGTATGGCTGTCGACAGGCCGCCGGGACCACCGCCCACCACCACCACGTCGTACTCCATGGACTCTCGCGGTCCGTACTCGGCCAGAATGTCTTCGCTATTCATTGTGTTGTCTTCAGGGGATCTTGCCTCACACGCCTTTGATCAGGCGCTTTCGGCTCTCATTTAACTATGCTTGCCACGATCGCCTCGGCCGCGCGGATCACCGGCAGATCGACCATGACACCTTCCAGACGGAAGGCTTCGCCACCGTGCTTCGCCGCCTCGTCCAGAACGCGCAGCGCCCAGGCCTTTTCAGCATCGGAATAGCCCAGCACTTCGTTCACGCCGGCCACTTGAGACGGGTGTATGCACAGCTTTCCGCTGAAGCCGAACGCGCGTGCGCGCCGGGCATCGGCAATCAGACGCTCGGTATTGCCGATGTCGGTCGTCACGCCATCGATGGGTGCGGTGAGTCCCGCACGGCGCGATGCCGCGACCAAGGCGTTGCGCGCGAAAGCCAGTTCGGGTTCCTCGGCCGACGCGTGCATGCCCAGGTCCAACTGAAAATCCAGATGGCCGAAGGCGAGACGTATCACCTGAGGATCCCGCGCCAGCGAATCGGCTGCGTCGAGACCGCTCAACGACTCGACCAGAGCCACAATGGCCGCCTTGGGGCCGAGGGCTTGCGCCACGTCGCGTATCGCGGCTGCGTGATCGGACTTTGGCAGCATCACGGTCACGCCTTTGTCCGCCCAGTTTCGCAGCAGCGCAATCTCCGCGTCGTGCCAGCGCGTGTCTACCGCGTTGACGCGTACCAGGGTGCGTGCCAATTGCGCAGGGGTCAGTTGAGGCAAGTGCTGTGAGAGTTGCTCGCGCGCGCTGATCTTGCTGTCATCGGCCACGGCGTCTTCCAGATCGATGATGATGCAATTCGCGCCCGAACCCAAAGCCTTGGCGAAGCGTTCAGGTCTCGTGGCCGGCACAAACAGCAGACTGCGCGCATGGCACACGGGAGACTCAGTTTTTGTGCGCATGGATCAGATCACTCCGTCAGCCTGCAATTTGCTGATGGCGGCATCCGAGCGCCCCAATTCGCGCAGAATCGTCGCGCTGTGTTCGCCGAGCGCGGGCACGGGATCCATGCGGGCATCGAAGGTGCTGACGGTTGCGGGCGGCAGCAGCGCCTGCAATTCGCCTGCGGGTGAGCCGATGGGACGGAAACGCTGGCGCGCGTGGAGCTGCGGGTGAATCCACAGATCGCCCACTTGATTGACCGCGGCGTTGGCAATCTGGGCTTCGTCGAGGCGCGCGATGACATCTGGCGCCGTGAGACTCGCAAAACCCTGTTCGATGACTTCCTTCAGGACCGCACGGTTTTCCACTCGACGCACGTTGGAGTCGAAGCGCGGATCGGTCGCGAGTTCGGAACGGCGCAACACGATGTCGCAGAACAGCTTCCATTCCCGCTCGTTTTGCAGCCCCAGCATCACGACTCGGCCATCGCCAGCCTTGAATGGGCCATAGGGATAGATCGTGGCATGCGCTGCGCCGTTCCGCCCGGGCGGCGGCTGGCCGTCACAGGCGTAGTACATGGGAAAGCCCATCCACTCGCCCAGCGCTTCGAGCATGGAGACTTCGACATGCGAGCCTTCACCGCTGATACCACGCTGAAGCAGTGCGCTAAGAATGCCCGTATAGGCGTACATGCCCGCCGCGATGTCGGCGATCGAGTTGCCCGCCTTGCTGGGCTCCTCGGGCGTGCCCGTGATGGAAAGAAAGGCGGCCTCGCTCTGGATCAGCAGGTCGTAGGCCTTCTTGTCGCGGTAGGGTCCGTCCGCGCCGTAGCCCGAAATATCGCAGACGATGAGCTTCGGGTATTTCGCGTGTAGCGTTTCGAACGACAGACCCATTCGCGCCGCTGCGCCGGGCGCGAGGTTTTGCACCAGCACGTCGGCGTGGGCGATCAGTTCGTCCAGCACTTCGAGCGCGGCGGACTGCTTGAGGTCCAGCGTCAGGCTTTCCTTGGAGCGATTGGTCCAGACGAAATGCGAGGCCAGACCGCGCGTGCGGTGATCATAGGCGCGCGCGAAATCGCCGACACCGGGCCGCTCGATCTTGATCACGCGCGCACCGAGGTCGGCGAGCTGGCGTGTGCAGAACGGCGCGGCGATCGCGTGTTCCAGAGTGATGACGGTCATGCCGCTGAGCGGGCCACTACGGTTGGGTTCTGACATTGCTTGTATCGTCTCTCGGGTTATCGTCTCGGTCTCATTCGAGTTCTGCGCTGGCCTGCATCGCCAGCTGGCCTTGAGGACCGCGCGCCCACAGTCTTGCCGTCGCACCCTCGAGCTTGCCGTTGAGCGCGAACGGCGCGGTATCGAACAAAGGACCGACTGCCTTGAATTCGAAGCTGCGAACTGTCCTTTGCGGATGACCCCGACGCAGCTCCTCCATGAGCAGTGTCGCGATCAGCGGCCCATGCACGACGAGTCCCGGATAGCCTTCTTCCTGCATCGCATAGGGACGGTCATAGTGAATGCGATGGCCATTGAAGGTCAGCGCCGAATAGCGCATCAGCAGCACGGGGTCGGGGGTGACCGTGCGGCTGAACTGTTCGTCGGACCGAGCCGCAGCAGGCTGTGGCGCGGGCGCGCCCGGCACCGGTGCATCGCGATAGACGATGTCCTGCTCCTCGCGGATCGCGAGGCCCTTGGCGTCGGCGACTTCATGCAGCACGGTCACGAACACCAGTTCCCCACTGCGCCCGGACTTGGTCTGGATGCTTTTGATCGTCGATACGCGGTGTACTGGCTCGCCCAACGTCAGTGGACGCAGAAACTGCAGCCGTCCTCCCGCCCACATGCGCCGCGGAAGGGTGATCGGCGGAAGAAAGCCGCCGCGCTGGGGATGCCCGTCCAGGCCGATGTTGGATTGACGCTCGCCCGGCAGAAAATAGAGCCAATGCCACAACGGCGGCAGTTCGGCGGGCAACTTCGCCGGATCGGGGTAGTCCAGCGTGGCCTGCATGAGGCGCACAGGCGCCTCGGTGACATGATCCGCACTTTCTTCGCTGCGGCCGGCCCAGGCATCGTAGGAATCGGGATTTTTGAGGCTCGTATGCATCGCGCTCTACCAGGGA
>NZ_CAJMZL010000075.1:0-2986 GCF_905220305.1 Caballeronia sp. J97
ACCGACGAGGCCTACGTGTTTCTGAGTAAGGAATCGTCCCTGCGCGTCCCCAACATGTTCCTGCCGCCGTTCGCGCATAACCGGGGGAACTATGTCATCAGTCTGGGCGCATTGACGAAGTGGCTGGCAGAGCAGGCCGAGTCGCTCGGTGTCGAAATATTTCCGGGATTCGCGGCCGCCGAAGTGCTCTATAACGAACACGGTGCGGTCATGGGTGTGGCGACGGGTAACCAGGGTATAGGCAAGGATGGCGAACCCAACGAGCACTTCCAGCTCGGCATGGAGCTTCATGCCAAGTACACGATTTTCGCCGAGGGCGCACGCGGCCATCTCGGGAAGCAGCTGATCGCACGCTATGAACTCGCCGCCGGGCGTGATCCGCAGAGTTTCGGTATCGGCGTCAAGGAACTGTGGGAAATCGATCCCGCGCGCCACAAGCCGGGCTTTGTCATGCACACGGCCGGCTGGCCCATGGACAGCGAGACTTACGGCGGCTCCTTCCTGTATCACCTCGATGAAAACAGGATCGCCGTGGGTTTCGTCACGGGCCTCGGCTACACGAATCCTTACCTGAGCCCGTTCGAGGAATTCCAGCGCTGGAAGACGCATCCGAGAATCCGCCACTACTTCGAGAACGACAAGGGCGAGATCACGGCGAAGCGCCTGTCCTATGGTGCGCGCGCCATCAATGCGAGCGGTATCAACGCGTTGCCCAAGTTCATCTTCCCGGGAGGGGCGATGGTAGGCTGCGAGGCGGGCTTTCTCAACGTGAGCCGCATCAAGGGCAGTCATGCCGCGATCAAGACCGGCATGCTCGCAGGCGAAGCCGCTTACGCGGCGGTGGCGGCGGGGCGCCAGCACGACGAACTGACGGAGTATCCCCAAGCGTTCGAAAAAAGCTGGCTCTGCGCTGAGCTGCACAAGGACCGCAACTTCAAGAACTGGTTTGCTCACGGGCTTGCTGTAGGTACGCTGATGAATGGCTTCGAGCAGCTCGTTCTGCGCGGTCGCATCCCCTGGACGCTGCGCCGCAAGAAACCTGACCACGCATATTTGAAGCCTGCAAGCGCTTGCCAACCCATCGACTATCCCAGGCCCGATGGCAAGCTGACGTTCGACCGGCTTTCCAGCGTGTTCATCAGCAACACCAACCACGAGGAAAACCAGCCCGCGCATCTGACGCTCAAAAATCCGGACGTGCCCGTGAACGTCAACCTGATGACGTATGCAGGTCCGGAAGCGCGCTACTGTCCCGCAGGTGTGTACGAGTTCGTCGATGCCGACGTTCAGGGCGGCAAGCGACTACAGATCAACGCGCAGAACTGCGTGCATTGCAAGACCTGCGACATCAAGGACCCAACCCAGAATATCGTGTGGGTCACACCTGAGGGTGGAGGCGGTCCCAACTATTCAGACATGTAGATAAAGTGAGGAAGCGTTGTTTTACCGCATCAACCTTTGCATTTGAACGCGCGCCCATCGTGTGAATCGAAGGGCGCGCTGGTTTGGCTATTGGCCGAGTCTTTGGAAGCAAGCCGGGATTCAGTGCTCCGTGGAACACATGGCCGTCAGCTCTGCGGCTTTCATCGCCGGATTCATCTCACGCAACGCAGCGAGCAGCTTCCGGGCTCTGCCCTCACCCAGTACGTCACCGGTGAGTTCCATGAACTTCGCGTCCTGCTCGTGTTCCGGCATGGAATTTTTGTCGGTGCCGATCGGATCTTCCACGAACACATGCTCGGAGGAGCCGTCTTTAAATGTGACCGTCACGTCCGCGACGAACTTGCCTGGGTAATCCCTCTCCAGCGCTGGTTCTTCAGTGATGCGGATGCTGCGCGCCATGTCGATCACCGGGGCCATGTCGACCTTGCCCGCGAGATAATCGCGATGGATCGGATAGCCGTTCCCATTGCCCAACAGCGTGAACGCTGCCTGAATGGGCAAGCTGAATTGCACATGCTCGATGTTCCTGGGTTCGTAGGCATTCGCGTTGGACGTGCCGACGACGACGTTGAAGTGCGGCGTGATCTTCAGGTGCACGTCGGCAATCTCGTCGCGGCGCGCTGAAAACGGGCGCAGCGCGTCGATATAAGCATGCGTGCAGTAGCAGGCACAATAGGCTTTGAGCCAGACAGTAGCGATCTCGAAAGGCCGACCCGGCGCGAAGCGGTGTTCGGCGGCGTCGCCTGGCGTACGCTGCAGGAAAGCGCGGAAGAATCCCTTGTTTCCGCTCAGAAAAGCCCGCGGTCCGGTGATGCCTGCCGTGGCCATGTCGGCGGCCGCGATGCCATTGCGTGTGCCGATTCCCGCGTGGATGCGCTTGATGGAGCCGCCCGTGGAGGTGTATTCAGTCGTGCCCGAAACATGACTCAGCGCAATCGCCAGCGCTTGCAGCGTCGTTTCTGCATCGAAACCGCGCAGTTTGGCGGCAACGGCCGCGGCGCCGAAGTTGGACAGCGTGCAGTGCGGATGAAAACCGCGTTGCAGCAGGTCGGGCGCAGCAAGCAGTCCGATGCGCGCGTAGACCTCGTATCCGGCGACCATCGCGGTGATCACTTCTTCGAGCGAAGAGCCGAGTTCCTCACCGATCGCCAGCGCAGCCGGGATGACGCAACTGCCCGGATGGCTGTAGCTGGGACCGTGGGCATCGTCGTATTCGAATCCATGCCCGTACGAACCGTTGACGAAAGCGGCGTCCATGGCGCTCATCGTAATTGTCGAGGCACTGACGCGGCTTTTGCCCGGTCGTTGCTGGCTCGTCGCGTATCTGAGTAATTGCTCGGACCACGGCATCTTGGAGATACCGATCTGCAGGGCGAGTTGATCGCGCATCAGCCTGTTGATGCCGGCGTGGGCGTGCGAGTCAATATCCTCGTATTTCAGATCCTGGATGAACTGCACCACTGCCTGTTCCAGCGGTGGGCAATTGGATGGCGCGGAAGATGGATTTTGTTGTGCGGTTGTCATTGCTGTCTCCTTGGAAAAC
>NZ_CAJMZL010000076.1:0-2351 GCF_905220305.1 Caballeronia sp. J97
GTCACGTAATCCTGCATCTGCGGCTTATATGCGCGCCAGAGACCATCGAGCTTGCCGATGGGATCGTCATCGGCCCAGTCGACGCGCAGATCGACGAGCGGCCAGCTCTGCTCGCCAGCGATCTTCAGCGCCGCCGAATGCACCGGCCCCGCTTCGCCGCCCGCCGCGATCGCCGCATGCATCGCCGCGAGCAGGCGATCCGCGAGTTGACCCGATGCGTTCTCGAACGCGGGAATCATCGCGTCGATCACGTGAGTGCCCGCGAGCATGTTGCCCGCCGCAACGCATTGCCTGCCCGCGACCGCGTGATACGTGCCGAGCGCCTGCTTGCCGCTGAAGAACGCGGTGCGGCCTTGCGCATCAACCACCGTCACCTGCCGATACTCGCTCCATTCGTTCGCGGCCAACGCACGATCCAGCGCAGTGGCCGCATCGAGCTTCGCGCTTTCCATGTGATCGAGAATCCGCGGACCGAGCGCGGGCAGCGTGACATTCTGCGTCGCGACCACGCCGACGCCCGCGCGCACCCACGGACAGCGCGCGCCCACCGCGATGCTCGATGAACTGATCGCGATGCCGAGCTGCCCGGTCTGTTCACATCGTCCGACGATTGAAAAAGTCATGTGCGCTCCTTCATGTGCTTCAGGCGTTCGGCGGCGTCCATCCATCGGGAATGACGGCGATCACGTCGATCTCCATCAGCCATTCGGGTT
This sequence comes from Caballeronia sp. J97, assembly GCF_905220305.1. Lineage (NCBI taxonomy): Bacteria > Pseudomonadati > Pseudomonadota > Betaproteobacteria > Burkholderiales > Burkholderiaceae > Caballeronia > Caballeronia sp. J97. The sequence continues at coordinate 714 of NZ_CAJMZL010000076.1, forward strand.
GACCGAGCGCGACGACAGTAAGACCCGTCGAGATCGGAAACACGCCCTTCAGCCATTTGCCGACTTCGCGATAGACCGGCTCACGAAAGCGCACGTCGGTGAGATAGGTCGTCGTCTTGACGACGTGCGAAAGGTCGCTGCCCGCCTCTTCGAGCAATTGCTTCACGTTCTTCATCGCCTGCTCGGCCTGCGCGCGCGGATCGCCGAGCCCGACGAGATTGCCGTCGAAATCCGTGCCGATCTGACCGCGCACATAGACCGTGTTGCCCGCGCGCACGGCCTGGCAAAGATCGTTATCGAGCGACTGATTCGGGTACGTATCCTTCGTGTTGAACATGCGGATACGGGTATGCGTAGGTTGGCTCATCGAATGCACCTCGATACTGGATGGATTTGTGATTAGTTGACGCCCATCTCGCTGACCTTGTGGACACGCGATTCGTCCGGCGCGCGCTCGACGCTTTCGACGCGCGTCCCTTCCGGATGGCGTTGCGGCGCATCGTAATAAGCGAGGTATTTGCGCTGCGTGACGATGTGATCGGCGATATGTTTCGCGTCGTGCCACACGCCCCAGATGAATGCGGAGCCGCGGCGCGAGAGCCACGGCAGGCCGAGGAAATAGATGCCGGGTTCTTTTGCGACGCCGCGCTGATGTTTGGGTTTGCCTTTTTCGTCGAATGCATCGACTTGCAGCCAGGTGAAATCGACGGCATAACCTGTCGCCCAGACGATCGACGTGACGCCTGCCTTCGCGAGATCGAGTTCCAGCAGCGGATGAGTCATGCATTCCGGATCGGCGGGAATCATGCGTGCCTCGGGCTCCTCGGGAAGATCGAGACCGTTGCGTTGTGCATAGGCATCGGCTGCATCGAGCAATGACAGATAGTTCTCGTCGCCGCGCCGGATGTTATCCGCGAGATCGGCTTCGAACGTGACCACGGTATCGTCGAATGCTTTCGTCAGACCGACGAGCGTGATGCCTTGATGCGCGAGACGCCTGAAGTCCACCGTATGGCCGCCGCGCGCGCCGCTCACGGCGATCGTCACGTGCTCGCGGCCCGGCTTCATCACTTCCGCGTCCCATTCGCCGAGCACGCCGAGCCACCAGCAGAAATCGCGTCCGCGATAACCGCGCGGCGGACGATCATGTGCGCCGACCGACAGATACACGCGACGGCCCGCACGCTGCAATTCATCGGCGATCTGAACGCCCGACGATCCCGCGCCCACGACGAGCACGCCGCCTTCCGGCAATTGCCGCGGATTGCGATAGTCGGCGGAATGGATCTGCGTGAGATTCGCTGACTTTGGCGCGATCGGCGGAATCACGGGGCGCTGAAACGGACCCGTCGCGACGACGACGCGATTCGCTTCGATGGTTCCGTCTGATGTATCGACGGTGAAGCCCGGCCGTCCCGCATTGCGCACGACCCTTCTTACTTCGACGCCGGTGCGGATGGGCGCATCGAACTTCTTTGCATAGGCGACAAAGTAGTCGGCGACCTGATCCTTCGACGCGAAGCCATTGGGGTCGAAATCCGCGAACTCCAGATTAGGGAAACGATCGTGCCATGCGGGGCCGTTGGCGACGAGCGAGTCCCATCGCCCGGTACGCCAGCGCTCGGCGATGCGATCGCG
>NZ_CAJMZL010000077.1:0-1957 GCF_905220305.1 Caballeronia sp. J97
TGTTAGCGCCGATGTAAAACTGACCCACCCGCCGAAGTAAACCTGACCCACCTGGGAGAGGATGGCGGCTTTTTGCCGCCAATGCTGACTCAGGAGCAAGCAGTGGAAATCAAGGTATTGGCAAGACGGGGGGCGGCGGTGCGTGAGATAGCGCGGCAAACAGGCTTGTCGCGCAACACGGTGCGCCGCTATCTGCGCGATGGTCTGGCAGCCCGTTACAAGCAACGCGAGCCACGCCCGACGAAGCTCGACCCGTTCAAGAACTATCTGCTCGAGCGTGTGGACGCCGCACGACCACACTGGATTCCAGCGACAGTGCTGCTGCGGGAGGTGCAGGAAGCCGGCTACGAAGGCGGTATCAGCCAGCTCAAGGCATTCCTGGCACCGTACAAGCGTGCTGAGCCCGAGCCGGTGGTGCGGTTCGAGACGCCGCCGGGCAAGCAGATGCAGGCCGACTTCACGGTCATCCGTCGTGGCCGCGCACCGCTACTGGCGCTGGTCGCGACGCTCGGATACAGCCGTGCGAGCTTCGTGCGCTTCACCGCCGGCGAGGACGCCGCGACGTTGTGCGAGTGCCTGCGCGAAGCGTTCGCCTACTTCGGCGGCACGCCTGAGCAGGTGCTGTTCGATAACGCGAAGTCCGTAGTTATCGAACGTGATGCGTTCGGCGAAGGCGAGCATCGGTGGAACACGCAGTTGCTGGCTGTGGCCGAGACCTATGGCTTCACGCCGAAGGTCTGCCAGCCCTATCGGGCGAAGACCAAGGGGAAGGTCGAACGCTTTAACCGCTATCTGAAGGAGAGCTTTGTGGTGCCGCTCGCCGCCACGCTCAAGCAGTCGGGGCTGAAGCTGGATGTTGAAGCTGCCAATGCGCGCATCGGACGGTGGCTCGCAGAAGTCGCCAATGTGCGCGTGCACGCCACCACGCGCGAGCGACCGGCCGCGAGGCTGGCACTCGAGCAGGCAGCGCTGTTGCCGTTGCCCACGTCAACATCGGTGTCAGGCCCTGCGCCCTCGAAGCTGCGCCGGGTGCTGCCGCGCGAGAGCCTTCAGCATCCTCTGGCGGTGTATGACGCCCTGCTGGAGGTCGCCGCATGAATCTCCAGCACGAACGGATTGCCGGCCTGTGCACGCAGTTGAAGCTCGACCGTATCGCCAGCGACTGGGGAGCGCTCGCACAGCACTCTGCAACGACCGATGCGAGCCTCGCCGACTTCATGGAGCAACTGCTGCAGTCAGAACTCGCGGCGCGCGAGGAACGTAAGCGCCAGACACTCACGAAGCTCGCCTCGCTGCCCGGCGTCAAGACACTGGAGCAATACGACTTTGGCTTCGCCAGCGGTGCGCCACGGGCTCAGATACAGGAGTTGGCAAGCCTGGCGTTCATCGAGCGAGCAGAGAACGTCGTGTTACTCGGCCCCTCCGGAGTCGGCAAGACACACATCGCCAGTGCACTGGCCTATCGGGCGACTCAGGCGGGCATCAAGACACGCTTCATCACGGCTGCGGACCTGATGATGCAACTGGCGACGGCGCGGCAGCAGAACCGCCTGCGAGAGTTCTTCAATCGGGCAGTCATCGGGCCACGGCTGCTCGTCATCGACGAAATCGGCTATCTGCCGTTCGGGAGGGACGAAGCGAACCTGTTCTTCAATGTCATCGCCAAACGCTACGAACGCGGTTCCATCGTCTTGACGAGCAATCTGCCCTTCACGCAATGGGCCACGGCGTTTGCTGATGACCAGACGCTCACGGCCGCCATGCTCGACCGACTCTTGCATCACGCCCATATCGTGCAAATCAGTGGCGAGAGCTACCGGCTGAAGGACAAGCGAAAAGCTGGACAAACAGGAACGCGGGCAAGCGCGAAAGCGGCCGCGTGACACAGGACCCGGGTGGGTCAGATTTACTTCGGCGAATCGCCGAAAAGTGGGGCAGTTTCTAATCGGCGTTGACA
>NZ_CAJMZL010000078.1:0-1820 GCF_905220305.1 Caballeronia sp. J97
ACCATCATTTTTCGGCATCGAGGTATGTGTGATGGATCTCAAGCAACTGCGCGCCTTCGTCACCGTGGCCGAAACCGGCAACGTAACCCGGGCGTCCACCCTTCTCAACCTCGTGCAGCCCGCGGTATCCCGGCAACTGCGACTGCTCGAAGAGGACATGGGCACGGAGTTCTTCGACCGCAGCCGCCATGGCATGCAGCTCACGGCTTCGGGCAAAACCATGCTCGAATACGCGCGCCGCATCCTCGACGAAGTCGCGCGCGCCAAGGCAGAAATTCAGCCTGTCGAGGGGCCGGTTTCGGGCATCGTCAGTATCGGCCTGCTGGCCAGCACGTCGGACGTTCTGGCCACGCTGTTGGCAGGCGAAGTGGCGAAGCGTTACCCGCACATCCGTCTGCGACTGACCATCGGTTATGCGGGGCACCTTCAGGACTGGCTCCAGGCCGGCGATGTGGATGCCGCCTTGCTCTATGGGCAGAAGGAAACCTCCGCGCTGCACGTAAAGCCGCTGCTCGAGGAAAGTCTCTGGGCAGTGGGGGCGCCCTCGGCGATGCTGTCCCGCAAGCGACCGCTCACGCTCGCGCGCGTTGCACGCGAGCCCTTCATCCTCCCCGCCGCGCCACAGGGTTTGCGTGCCGTAATCGAGCACGCCGCGACCGAGGCTGGCGTGACACTGCAGGTGTTCGCCGAAACCAATGCGCTGAGCGTTCAGAAGGAACTGGTTGCACAAGGACACGGCTGGACCATCCTTCCGGCGGTGGGTGTCACGCAGGAGGTCGCGCGGCGAACCCTCAGCGCGGCCCCGCTGATCTCCCCTGCGCTCAAGCGAACCATCGTGCTGGCAGCGCCCGCCAGCCGACAAGCCACGGCGCCCGTGCGCTGCGTCGTCGGGGTGCTGCTGGACTGCGTCAAGTCCACATTCGAGAGCGGCCGGTGGCCCGATGCACGCTGGCTTGGTTAGGCAGCCTGGCGGGAGCGCGGATCGGCAATCTGCTGATCGATCCAAACCGATGCCCTCACTGCTCGTGAGCGACAGCCGGCTGGATCAGGTTAACCCCAATCGACTTCGAAGGCCACTTGCATTCTAATGAATGTTAGTTTGACGAGCCGGTTTTGTAGCGGGCAACGTTATGCAACATTCATGCTCAATCTCTGGTAGTTCGAGTTCGCAGCCCTCTGGGCAATCGCGCCCTGTGGTGACGCCATTTGCCCGCGCATTGGCCATCCTTTCATCTTTCACGCCAGCGGATCGTTGGCTGTGCAACCGTGAACTCGCCGTGCGCGCCGGGCTTCCCGCCTCTACGGTGACACGTCTGACTCGCACGCTGATCGCGCTGGGCTATCTGCGCTGCGATTCGAGCAGCAGACGTTTCTGTCTCAATCCTTCGGCGCTCGCCTTGGGATACCGCGCGGCGGCAGACATCGAAATCCGCGAAGCGGCGCATGACCGGATGCGCCTGTTTGCCGATCGCCATCAGGTACACGTGCAACTGAGCGTTCGCAACCGTTTGGACCTGGTCGTGATCGACGGTTGCTGCACGAACTCGATCCCCGCCGCGCTCCAGCTGGAAATCGGATCGAGATCGGGACTTGCTTCATCCGCGGCGGGCTGGGCCTTGCTCGCCAGCCTTCCGGACGCCGAGCGTGATTTTCTGTTCAAGAGCGCCGAGCTTCACCGCTCGTCCGACACGACCGAGACATGGAAGCACGTTCGCCGTCGTTCCGCGGATGCCATCGGGCAGGTGCGGGAAAGCGGCTTCTGTGTCGCGTTGGGAGAATCGGGCCGGCCCATGACCATGGTGTCCGCGCCGGTCCGGTTA
>NZ_CAJMZL010000079.1:0-1700 GCF_905220305.1 Caballeronia sp. J97
AGATCGATATGACAGCCGGTCACGCGCTACAGCAGGTTGACCAGTTCTGGCACCGCTGTGAACAGATCAGCCTCCAGGCCGTAGTCGGCGACGCTGAAGATCGGTGCTTCCGGGTCCTTGTTGATTGCCACGATCACCTTGGAATCCTTCATCCCCGCCAGATGCTGGATCGCCCCGGAGATTCCGCAGGCGACATACAACTGCGGCGCCACGATCTTGCCCGTCTGCCCCACCTGCAGGTCGTTCGGCGCATAGCCCGCGTCCACGGCGGCGCGCGACGCGCCGATCGCTGCGCCGAGTTTGTCGGCCAGCGGCGTGATTAGCTGCTGGAACTTCGCTTCGCTGCCCAGCGCTCGTCCCCCTGAGACGATGATCTTGGCCGCTGTCAATTCGGGCCGGTCGCTCTTGGTGACTTCACGATTCAGGAAGCGGCTCTTGCCCGTGTCGGACTCGGCCTTGATCGTTTCAATGAGGGCACTTCCGCCCGTTGCGGCGGCGGCATCGAAACCGGTTGTCCGAACCGTGATCACCTTGACGCCGTCGCCGCTTTGCACCGTGGCAATCGCATTGCCGGCGTAGATCGGACGCTCGAAGGTGTCGGGGCTATCTACCTTGATGATGTCGCTGATTTGCGCCACGTCCAGCCTTGCTGCCACGCGCGGCGCGACGTTTTTGCCGCTTGCCGTGGCCGGAAACAAAATATGGCTGTAAGTGCCCGCGATGGCCAATACCTGAGCCGCGACATTCTCTGCAAGACCCTCCTTGAGCGATGCGCCGTCGGCATGGACAACTTTTGCCACGCCCGTGATCTGCGCGGCCGCCTGAGCCGCCGCCGCAGCGTTTTCCCCGGCCACGAGCACATGCACCTCGCCGCCACAGGCCGTGGCAGCCGTGACAGCGTTCAACGTAGCCAGCTTGATGGACGCATTGTCGTGTTCTGCAATAACGAGGGCAGTCATTTCCATCGTCTCCTTAAATTACCTTTGCTTCGTTCTTGAGCTTGTCCACAAGCGCGGCCACATCGGCCACTTTCACGCCGGCCTTGCGCCCTGCCGGCTCCGCCACTTTGAGCGTCTTCAGGCGCGGCGTCACATCGACACCGAGGTCGCCGGGGCTGACCGTGTCCAGCGGCTTTTTCTTGGCCTTCATGATGTTGGGCAGCGTCACGTAGCGTGGTGCATTCAGGCGCAGGTCGGTGGTGATGACCGCCGGGATGGACAGCGACAGTGTTTCCAGGCCGCCATCCACTTCGCGTGTTACATCGACACAATCGCCGGCTAATTCCACTTTCGACGCAAACGTGGCCTGCGGCAGTTCGGCGAGCGCCGCGAGCATCTGCCCGGTCTGGTTGGCGTCGTCGTCGATAGCCTGCTTGCCGAGGATGATGAGGCTCGGCTGCTCCTTGTCCACAAGCGCCTTCAGGAGCTTCGCCACGGCCAGCGGTTGAAGCTCGGCGTTGGTCTCCACGAGAATGCCGCGATCAGCGCCGATGGCCATCGCCGTGCGCAACGTTTCCTGACACTGCACCGCACCGCAGGACACCGCGACGACTTCGGTCGCCACGCCTTTTTCCTTGAGCCGCACCGCTTCCTCGACGGCAATTTCATCGAACGGGTTCATACTCATCTTGACGTTGCCGATGTCCACGCCGGCGCCATCGCTTCTGACGCGAACCTTGACGTTGTAATCGACCACTCGTT
>NZ_CAJMZL010000080.1:0-1555 GCF_905220305.1 Caballeronia sp. J97
GATGTCGGGTTTGGAACGGATGTTTCTGTTCAGGTTGTGGGGTTGGGGCGGCGCAGCCGCCCCCCGTTCCCTCATTGCTTTTGCGCTGACTTCGAGAATCGCTTCGTTCATGTCTGCGATGCTCAGTGCACGTTGCTTCTTCAGTCCTTCAAGCGCCTTCTTGGCTCGAACCTGTTCACCGCGATGCGTGCGTGACGGTGCATCACACGCACGACGATCGTCTCGTTTGGCTTGCAGCAATCGTGCGGCTTCGAGTGCATGCGCCAAGCGCTTGTTCTCGACTTCCGCGCCCTGATCAATCCGTGCAATACGGTCGTAAGTGCCGCAGGAAAGCACCTCGCCGCCCGCCTGCACCTCGACGCAGCTACTCGGGTATTCGACCACCTCGACTTGCTGGTGAATCAATAGGCGATTGGCAGGCGTGTCTTCCAGCAGATACATCACCCGGTCGTATTGCACCGTCAGCGCGTGCGTGACCTTGCGCCAGACGCGATGTGCCAGCAGTTGCGTCAAATCGTCCTCAGCACGCAGGAGCCGATGAGCGTCGTGGTCGCTACGTGGCGGCTTGCCGAAACGTTGATTGAAATCAGCGATGAAGGAGGGCGCATAGGCATTGGCCGCCTCCCAGGTGCTGATCCCGCGCAAACGCAACTCCTTGACCAACCGGTCTTGCAGCGTCAGGTTGGCCCGCTCGACACGCCCCTTGGCCTGGCTCGTATTTGCGCAGAACGCATCAATGTTCAGTTCGTACAAGGCTCGCCCGAACTGCGTCACCCCTTTGCCAGCGGTTTGCGAGCGGTTCTTGACGTAGAAGACGCTCGCCTTGTCGCTGTAGAACGCCATCGGCTTGCCATGCGCGCGCAGGTACTTCGATAGCGCCTCGAAATAGCTGAAGGTCGACTCGGTGGCGGTGAAATGCAGCGTCATCAGCCGGCCCGTCGCATCGTCGATAAATACCAACAGCGTGCACGCCGGCGCGCGATCCTCGAACCAGCGGTGATCGCTACCATCGATCTGGATTAACTCGCCCAGACACGAGCGGCGGTTGCGCGGCTGGTGAATCCGCGGTGGGCGCTGTTTGCGAGGCACCCAAAGGCCGGCAGCCGTCATCAGGGAGCGAATCGTCTCAACGGCCAGTTCGATACTGTGGCATTCCCGTAACTTCTCGCACGCCAGCGTCGGACCAAAATCGGCATAGCGCTCACGGATCAGCGCGAGCGCACGCTGCGCCACGCCGCCCGGCAACCGGTGATTACTCGCGCGTCCGCGCTTGCCGGACACCAGACCGCGCGGACCGTCCGCACGATAACGCAAGACGAGCCGTTCGATCTGCCGCACGCTCAGACGTAGCCGCTCGGCGGCACGGCCTGGCTTGAGTTGGCGTTCGGCGACTGCCTGAATCACTCTGAGTCGGTCCAGTTCGTGCATCGACATGGTGATGGTCCCGGTCGTGTTCATCGCCAGCGCTCCTCAAACGCTTGTCTGGCAACGAACCTACGTCAAAACACGACATCTCTACTTGGCGCAAACACGACTTTTGAACTTGGGACTTACA
>NZ_CAJMZL010000081.1:0-1337 GCF_905220305.1 Caballeronia sp. J97
TAGCAGGCTGTTGAAATATCCCCTTGTGAACGCACGCTCGCTTATTCGGAAGAGCTGGCGCGATGCAGTGTTCCGAATGCATTGACGCCCACATCCTTGATTCAGGTGCTGCCGATGCCGCTTTCCTTCTCGCTTACGCTTTCAAGCTGCCCGAGCAGCAAGGGTTCGCATGCGGGTCAAGTTGTACGCGGCCTGAGTCAGCAGAAAAAGCTGGTCGATTCGCCTCAGACCTCGATACATCGCCTGCCGAATCCCGCCGACGGTCTTGCCCCACCCAAACACCTGCTCGATGCGTTTGCGTTTGCACTGACTGATTGCGTAGCCGGGCCATCGCGTCGTTCGAGCGTCAATCGCGGAACCGCCCGCGCGTGCATCGTTTTGCGCTACATGCGGTGTCACATTGTTCGCGCGGCACGTTGCCACGAAGCCGGCCGTGTCGTAGTTCTTGTCAGCACCGACCGTAATGGAGGCACCGGCAAATCGCGCAGCATCTGCAAGCATCTCTGCGGCCGCATCCCGCTCGGCGGTGCCGTTGGCCTGTGTGACCTGTGCGTTCACTACGAGGCCGTGCCGGTTATCGGTCAGCACGTGGCCCATGTAGCAAAGCACCGCGCCCGTGCCACGGCTCTTGCGGAACAATCGGGCCTGATTGTCCGTGCTGGATTCATGGGTGTCGTTGCTGCGCTTCTCGCCGCGCCAGTTTTCCTGAGAGCCGGCGCCGCCGTCAGGCGGCGAGTCGTCATCCGGCTTCGTCTTAGGCACAAAGCTCTTGTGTCCCGCCCAAGCCTGAATGAGCGTGCCGTCGACGCTGAAATGCTCGCCCGACAGGTGCCCGCGCACGCGCGCCGTCTCGACCGTCTCGTTGAACAGACTGACAATGACATCATGGACTATCAGCCGGTCGCGGTTCTTGCTGAAGGTGGAGTGGTCCCAAACCGCATCGTCCATTGCCAGTCCAACGAACCATCGAAACAACATGTTGTAGGAGATTTGCTCCATCAACATGCGTTCGCTTCGAATCGAATACAGCACTTGCAACAGCAGGGCGCGAATCAGCTTCTCTGGCGCAATGCTCGGACGACCGCCCCTCGCATCGCTCTCGTACATGCGCGAAAAGACCGTATCCATGCGGGCGAGCGCCTCGTTCAGCCACAAGCGAATCGGTCGAAGCGGATGATTGGCCGGAACGAAGTCGTCCAGCTTGGACATCGTGAACATCGATTCGGTGTAGCCGTCCGCTCCGCGCATCGTTTCGGTCTCAGTGTCGTTCGATTCCTTGAATCAACGTTTCTCCCTTGCGCACGGATGACCCACGCAGAGGGTATTTCAACAGCCTG
>NZ_CAJMZL010000082.1:0-1301 GCF_905220305.1 Caballeronia sp. J97
GGTTCATCGCAGAATTCCGTGGACGGCTATCGGCGATTTTGTAATCTGACGTCTGGAAACGGACGTCGGAGGCGGAATTGCTGGATCGCAAAGCATTGGAAGCGCTGGGTTGCTGGAAGGGCTATCGGGTGGAGCGTGTGGAGTGGCCGCAAGGCGAGCACCGCACGCTCGCGCTGTATCTGAAGCCGGTCGGCAAAGTGATGCACTGCGAGCAATGCGGCGCCCGCTGCACGCAGATCCATGAGACGACCGTACGCCGGGTGCGTGATCTTCCGCTGTTCGAATACCGGGTGGTGCTGCATGTGCCGCGTCGGCGCGTGTGGTGCGATCGCTGCGGCGGCCCGAGACTGGAGCGCCTGGGCTGGCTGGGACGTTACCAAAGGGTGACCGAGCGTTTCGCTCGGGCGTGCGAGCAGTTGCTGCAGGCAGCCAGCGTGCAGGCGGTGGCGCAGTTCTACGATCTGGGCTGGCACACGGTCAAATCGATCGACAAGATGCGCTTGCGTGCAGGTCTTGTCGAGCCGGATTGGTCGTCGCTGCGCTATTTGGCAATGGACGAGTTTGCCCTGCATAAAGGGCATCGCTACGCCACCGTGGTGGTCGATCCGATCAACCGTCAAGTGCTGTGGATCGGGCCCGGGCGCTCACGCGAGAGCGCACGCGCGTTCTTCGAGCAGCTTCCCCCGGGCGTGGCCGCGCGCATTGAAGCCGTTGCCATCGACATGACCACGGCCTACGAGCTGGAAATCAAGGCCCATTGTCCGCAGGCGGATGTGGTCTACGACCTGTTTCATGTGGTGGCCAAGTACGGACGCGAGGTCATTGACCGAGTGCGGGTCGATCAAGCCAACCAGCTACGGCACGATAAGCCCGCCCGACGAGTACTGAAATCGAGTCGCTGGCTGTTGCTGCGCAACCGTCGCAACCTCAATGCACAGCAATCGATCCATCTGAAAGAATTGCTTGCGGCCAACGAGCCATTGACGTGCGTGTACGTACTACGCGATGAACTCAAGCAACTGTGGTTTTATCGGCGCCTCGCCTGGGCCGAAAAAGCGTGGGAGCAATGGTTTGAGCAAGCTCAACAAAGCGGTATCGCCGCTTTAAAGCAGTTCGCCCAGCGGCTGCAAGGCTACTTGCACGGCATTCTCTCGCGGTGCCGGCACCCACTCAACACCAGTGTCGTCGAGGGCATCAACAACACCATCAAAGTCATCAAGCGACGCGCCTACGGGTATCGCGACGAAGAATACTTCTTCCTCAAAATCCGCGCCGCGTTCCCCGGAAAAGCTCGATGAACC
>NZ_CAJMZL010000083.1:0-1185 GCF_905220305.1 Caballeronia sp. J97
AGAAGCGATGGATGATGCCCACGCCCGCCGCGAACATGCTGCGCGATGCAGACGGCGCGCTCTGGAAGCCGTCGCCGATGGTCGCGTTCGCTGCGGTCTGACGGTTCGTCGACGTGTTCGACGGGACAGCCAGCGTGTTGCCGTTCGCGCGCTGGAACGCTTCCAGTGCGTACAGGCCGGTGCGCTTCGAGAGCGAGTAGTACTGCGAGAGGTTGAACTGGTGGTACGAAGCGGCGTCGTTGATGCCGTTCGCCTTGCTGGCCCACGTGTAGCTGTAGCCCGCCGCGAAGTCCCACGCCGAGGTCGCCTTCCAGTGCAGCACGGTGCCGGCCGTGTTGAACACGGCTTCGTCGGTGAAGCGCGAGTTCACGCCCGGGATGTACTGAACGTTCGTGTACGTGACCGAGATATCCCACGCGCTGTTGAACTGATAGCCGCCCGCCACCGCGAAGCGCTGCTGCGCCTGTGCGCGCTGATAGCCCGCCGTCACCGCCGACACGCCCGGCTGACCCGAACCATCGGTCGCTGCCGTGCTGTTGATCGTCGTCGAACTGCTGCTGTAGACGCCGCCGCCTTCGGCCGCGTTGTTGATGCGCGAGAACGCCACCGTGCCGCCGATCGGACCTTGCTGGTACTGGAGCGCTGCCGTCCACGTCGAGCCTTGATAGACGCTGTCGGGCACGCCTGCGAACGAGTACGAGCCGCTCACCGTCAGGCCGTAGAACTTCGGCGACGTGTAGACGACCGAGTTGTTCGCGCGGTAGATCGTGTCCAGGCCGTCCAGATCGCCCGGGTGCGCGCCGAAGTAGCCGGTCAGCCAGTTGGTCGGGCTGTACGGCGAGAGCAGCGTGTAGTACGAGGTGTACTGGCGGCCGAGGGTCATCGTACCGTAGGCGGGGTTCGTGAGACCGACCCAGGCCTGGCGGCCGAACATCGCGTTGGTGAACTGCTGTTGCCCGCTGTTGATGTCGAAGCCCGATTCCAACTGGAAGATGGCCTTGTTGCCGCCGCCGAGATCTTCAGCGCCCTTCAAACCGAAACGGCTGCCAGCCCAGATGCCCGAGGCCATCTTGACGTTCGAACGGCCCGGGTTCGTCTTGGCCAGGTTCGTCTGGCTGCTCTGGTAGACGATCGAATCGTCGACGATACCGTACAGCGTGACGCTGCTTTGCGCGAAGGCGGGCG
>NZ_CAJMZL010000084.1:0-1184 GCF_905220305.1 Caballeronia sp. J97
TTACGGACGTTCCAAAGCCAGCGCGACACCCATGCCGCCGCCGATGCACAGCGACGCCAGACCCTTCTTCGCGTCGCGCTTCTGCATTTCGTGCAGCAGCGTGACGAGAATCCGGCAGCCCGATGCGCCGATCGGATGGCCGATCGCGATCGCGCCGCCGTTCACGTTGATCTTCGACTGATCCCAGCCCATCTGCTTGTGCACCGCCAGCGCCTGCGCCGCGAACGCCTCGTTGATTTCCATCAGGTCCAGATCGTTCACCGACCAGCCCGCGCGCTCCAGACAGCGCTTCGACGCCGGCACCGGGCCCATGCCCATCACCTTCGGATCGACCCCCGCGTTCGCGTACGCCTTGATGCGCGCGAGCGGCGTCAAACCGAGCGCCTCGGCCTTCTTCGCCGACATCACCACCACCGCCGCCGCGCCGTCGTTGATGCCCGACGCATTCGCCGCCGTCACCGTGCCTTCCTTCGAGAACGCAGGCTTCAGGCCCGCGAGCGCCTCGGCGGTCACGCCGTGACGCACGAATTCGTCGGTATTGAACTGCAACGGCTCGCCCTTGCGTTGCGGAATCGCGATCGGCACGATCTCGTCGTTGAAGCGCCCTTCCTTCTGCGCCTTCTCGGCCTTGTTCTGCGACAGCGCCGCGAACGCATCCTGCTGCTCGCGCGTGATGCCGAATTCCTTCGCGACGTTCTCCGCCGTCGTGCCCATGTGGTAGTTGTTATAGACGTCCCACAGGCCATCGACGATCATCGTGTCGATCAGCTTCGCATCGCCCATGCGAAAACCGTCGCGCGAGCCCGGCAGCACGTGCGGCGCCGCACTCATGTTTTCCTGACCGCCCGCCACCACGATCTCCGCATCGCCCGCGATGATCGCGTTGGCCGCCAGCATCACCGCCTTCAGCCCCGAGCCGCAGACCTTGTTGATCGTCATGCCCGGCACCATGTCCGGCAAACCCGCCTTGATGAGCGACTGGCGCGCCGGATTCTGCCCCGAGCCCGCGGCCAGCACCTGGCCCAGGATCACTTCGCTCACCTGATCCGGCTTCACGCCGGCGCGCTCCAGAACCGCCTTGATCACCGTGGCGCCCAGTTCCGGCGCCGCGATCTTCGCCAGCGACCCGCCAAATTTGCCTACCGCCGTACGCGCGGCCGATACGATCACTACGTCAGTCATTT
>NZ_CAJMZL010000085.1:0-1082 GCF_905220305.1 Caballeronia sp. J97
TCAATAGATCACGACGGAACGAATCGACTCGCCTTTCTTCATCAGGTCGAAGCCGTCGTTGATCTGCTCCAGCTTCAGATGATGCGTGATCAGATCGTCGATATTGATCTTGCCTTCCATATACCAGTCGACGATCTTCGGCACATCCGTGCGCCCGCGCGCGCCGCCGAATGCCGAGCCTTTCCATTCGCGGCCGGTGACGAGCTGAAACGGCCGCGTGCCGATCTCCTCGCCCGCCGCCGCCACGCCGATGATGAACGACTGGCCCCAGCCCTTGTGCGTGCATTCGAGCGCCTGGCGCATGAGCTTCACATTGCCGACGCATTCGAACGAATAGTCCGCGCCGCCATCGGTCAGTTGCACGATGTGATCGACGACGTTATCGACTTCCTTCGGGTTGATGAAATGCGTCATGCCGAACTTCTTCGCGAGTTCGACGCGCCCCGGATTGATATCGACGCCGATGATCTTGTCCGCGCCGACCATCTTCGCGCCCTGAATCACGTTCAGTCCGATGCCGCCCAGCCCGAACACGACCACATTCGCGCCCGCTTCCACTTTCGCCGAATACACGACCGCGCCGACGCCCGTCGTCACGCCGCAACCGATATAGCAGATCTTGTCGAACGGCGCGTCTTCGCGCACTTTCGCCACCGCGATTTCCGGCACGACGATGTAGTTCGAGAACGTCGATGTGCCCATGTAATGGAACAACGGCTTGCCGCCGAGCGAGAAGCGCGAGGTCGAATCGGGCATCAGGCCACGGCCTTGCGTCGCGCGAATCGCCTGACACAGATTCGTCTTGCGCGACAGACAGAACTTGCATTGCCGGCATTCGGGCGTGTAAAGCGGAATCACGTGATCGCCCTTTCTCAAGGTGCCCACGCCCGGCCCGACGTCCACGACAACGCCCGCGCCTTCATGCCCGAGAATCGCCGGAAAAATGCCTTCGGGATCGGCGCCCGACAGCGTGTAGTAATCGGTGTGGCAGATGCCCGTCGCTTTCACTTCGATCAGCACTTCACCCGCGCGCGGCCCTTCCAGATCGACCTCTTCGATCGTCAACGGCTTGCCGGCTTCCC
>NZ_CAJMZL010000086.1:0-910 GCF_905220305.1 Caballeronia sp. J97
GAGAGGACAACGCCATGCTGGAACTCGTGGAAGAACATCGTTGCTTCGAGGGTGTGCAGCGCATCTATCGGCATGCATCGGAGACGATCGGTTTGCCGATGCGTTTTTCGGTCTTTCTGCCGAAAGAGGCTGCGTCGGGCAAGGTGCCTGCGCTGTTTTATCTCGCCGGCCTGACGTGCACCGAGGAGACGTTTCCGATCAAGGCGGGCGCGCAACGTTACGCCGCGCAGCACGGCATCGCGCTGATCGCGCCCGACACGAGTCCGCGCGGCGCGGATATTCCCGGCGAGAAGGATGCGTGGGACTTCGGTGTCGGTGCGGGGTTTTATGTCGACGCGACGCGCGAGCCTTGGGCGGGGCGATATCGCATGTACTCGTATGTGACGCAGGAGTTGCGCGAGACGGTGTTGGCGGAGTTGCCGGTGCGCGAGGATCGTATCGGCATCTTCGGGCATTCGATGGGAGGGCACGGCGCGCTCGTGCTCGCGTTGCGCAATCCGGATCTGTACGCGTCGGTGTCGGCGTTCGCGCCGATCGCGGCGCCGTCGCAGTGTCCCTGGGGCGTGAAGGCGTTCTCAGGCTATCTCGGCGATGATCGCGAGGCGTGGAAGCAATACGATGCGAGCGAGCTTATTAAGGGCGATGCTGCGTCGCGCTTCGAAGGCGGCATTCTCGTCGATCAGGGATTGGCAGATCAGTTTCTTGCCGAGCAGTTGCATCCGGAAGTGCTGGAGCGCAATGCGCTTCAGGCGGAGCATAAGGTGATCGTGCGGCGGCACGAGGGCTACGATCATGGGTACTTTTTTATTGCGACTTTCGTCGGGGAGCATGTCGCGCATCATGCGCGGGTTTTGTGTCGGTGATGGTTTTGGGTTTTGGGTTTCGGGCGGGTGTTTTTGCCGGATCCCGA
>NZ_CAJMZL010000087.1:0-842 GCF_905220305.1 Caballeronia sp. J97
GAATGGATTCCCGCGTCCGCGCATCCGATGGACGTGATGCGCACCGGCGTGTCCGTGCTCGGCACCCTCCTGCCCGAGAAGGACGATCACAACGTGCCGGGCGCGAAGGATATCGCCGACCGCCTGATGGCCTCGCTCGGCTCGATGCTGCTGTACTGGTATCACTACTCGCACAACGGCAAGCGTATCGAAGTCGAAACCGACGACGATTCCATCGGCGGGCACTTTCTGCATCTGCTGCATGGCGTCGCGCCGTCGAAGGCGTGGGTCGATGCGATGCACGTATCGCTCAACCTGTATGCCGAGCACGAGTTCAACGCGTCGACGTTCACCGCGCGCGTGATCGCGGGCACGGGCTCCGACATGTATTCGTCGATCACCGGCGCGATCGGCGCGCTGCGCGGCCCGAAGCACGGCGGCGCGAACGAAGTCGCGTTCGACATCCAGTCGCGCTATCAGACGCCCGATGAAGCCGAGAGCGACATCAAGCGTCGCGTGGAGAACAAGGAAGTGGTGATCGGCTTCGGCCATCCGGTGTACACGATCTCCGATCCGCGCAACAAGGTGATCAAGGAAGTCGCGAAGAAGCTGTCGAAGGAAGCGGGCGACACGAAGCTGTTCGACATCGCCGAGCGCCTCGAAAGCGTGATGTGGGACGCGAAGAAGATGTTCCCGAATCTCGACTGGTTCAGCGCGGTGTCGTATCACATGATGGGCGTGCCCACCGCCATGTTCACGCCGCTGTTCGTGATCTCGCGCACCTCGGGATGGAGCGCGCACATCATCGAGCAACGCATCGACAACAAGATCATCCGGCCGAGCGCGAATTACACCGGACCCGA
>NZ_CAJMZL010000088.1:0-825 GCF_905220305.1 Caballeronia sp. J97
CCACGGGCAGCGACACCACCAAGCTCAAGACCACGGCCGTAAAAAAGGACGGCCGCTGGGTCATCAATGGCCAGAAAGTCTGGATATCACGCGTGCAGCACAGTGACCTGCTGATCCTGCTGGCGCGCACCACGCCACTCGACCAGGTGCAAAAGAAGAGCGATGGCCTGTCGTGTTTCATCGTCGAGCTGGACAAGGCTATCGGCAATGGGCTGACAGTGCAGCCTATTCTCAACATGGTCAACCACGAGACCAACGAGCTGTTCTTCGACAACCTCGAATTGCCTGAGGATGCACTGCTGGGCACTGAGGGCAAGGGCCTGAAGGTGATCTTCGACGGATTGAACGCAGAGCGCACGCTGATTGCGGCCGAATGCATCGGAGACGGTTACTGGTTCCTCGAAAAGGCGCGGGATTACGCGAACGAACGCAAGGTCTTCGGCCGTCCCATCGGTCAGAACCAGGGTATCCAGTTCCCGCTCGCCGAATCGTTCATCGAGCTCGAGGCCGCCAATCTGATGCGCTGGCGCGCCTGCCAGAAGATCGATGCGCGCGAGAACGCGGGCGTCGAAGCCAACATGGCCAAGTACCTGGCGGCCAAGGCCAGTTGGGAAGCCGCCAATGCGTGCCTGCAAACACATGGCGGGTTCGGCTTCGCTTGCGAATACGACGTGGAGCGCAAGTTCCGTGAAACCCGTCTGTATCAGGTCGCGCCCATCTCCACCAACATGATTCTCGGACACGTGGCCGAACACGTGCTGCACCTTCCGCGTTCTTACTGATATTTGATTGGAATACCGGTCATGAAAATTATCGTACCCGTCA
>NZ_CAJMZL010000089.1:0-793 GCF_905220305.1 Caballeronia sp. J97
TCGAAGGTGCCGTTCGCGTCGAGGAAATAGATCGCTTCTCCGTCCGACGCGAGTCCCGCGCCGCTCATCCAGATCGAGCCCATCTGGCCGTTCGGCGTGACGTTGAGCACGCTCGCCTGCTGCAGCGTGTTGGCGTCGTAGCCGATCACCCAGCCGGTGTACGGCAGGAAATCGCAATGAGAAGTCCACGCGGTATAGACGACGCCGTTCAGCAGCAGCAGCGATGCTCGCTCGGCGTACTGGCCCGGATCGAAAGTAAGCGTGCCGTTCTGGCTGCCCGAGCCGTTGCCCGGATACGTCGCGCGGATTTCGGTCGGACCGTTGAAGAGCTCGGCGCCCGTCGTGACGTCGAGCGCGTGAATCCGCTGATGATAGCCGCCCGACGCGTCCTTCGACATGCCGACGACATACATCGCGCCATTCGGCCCGCGCGTGCGGTCGATGACCGGTGTCGCCGTCACGCCGATGCTCGGCGTGATCTGATGGCAGCCGTGATCGTCGCTCGGTTTCTCGCCGCTGCCGAGCGTCGACACTTTCCACAGCACCGTGCCGTTGTCGGCATCGAACGCGTAGACGCTCGCGTTCTCGGTCGCGACATAGAGCACGTTGTGCGTGCCGCCCGCGATCGGCACGCCCGCGAGAAAGAGCGGTTCGGCGTCGACGGCGCCGTCGACGGAAAAGAGCGCGAGCTTGCCGAAGGTGCTTTGATTGACGTTCGCGGGCGTGAGGATGGTTTCCGCGAGCTGCTGCCCGGTCCGCGCGATGTCGTTGTGCCAGGTGACGACGTCCATCG
>NZ_CAJMZL010000090.1:0-764 GCF_905220305.1 Caballeronia sp. J97
TGGGAAGACTTCCAGAAGACCATCGACAACATCGCGCAAATGAAGCAGCAGATCCGCGAGTACAGCGAGATCCTCACGCTCGTGCGCACGACCGACGACATCCTGCGCGCGAAGAAGGAGAACAAGACCGGCATCATTTTCGGCTTCCAGAATTCGTATGCGTTCGAGGACAACCTCGGCTATATCGAAGTGTTCAAGGAACTCGGCGTGAACGTGGTGCAGCTTTGCTACAACACGCAGAACCTCGTCGGCACGGGTTGCTATGAGCCGGACGGCGGCCTGTCGGGTTATGGCAAGGAAGTGATTCACGAGATGAACCGCGTCGGCATCATGGTCGATCTCTCGCACGTGGGCGCGAAGACCTCGTCCGATGCGATCGCCTGCTCGAAGAAACCGGTGACGTACTCGCACTGCTGCCCGTCGGGGCTCAAGGATCATCCGCGCAACAAGACCGACGATCAGTTGCGCGAGATCGCCGATGCGGGCGGCTTCGTCGGCGTGACGATGTTCTCGCCGTTCCTCAAGAAAGGCCCGGACGCGACCGTCGACGATTATCTCGAAGCGATCGAATACACGATCGATGTGATCGGCGAAGACAAGGTCGGCATCGGCACGGACTTCACGCAAGGCTATAGCACCGAATTCTTCGACTGGATCACGCACGACAAGGGCCGTTATCGCCGTCTGACCAACTTCGGCAAGGTCGTGAATCCGGAAGGCATCCGCACGATCGGCGAATTCCCGAACCTCACCGCCGCGATGGA
>NZ_CAJMZL010000091.1:0-691 GCF_905220305.1 Caballeronia sp. J97
CCTCGAAAATCTCGCCAATGTCGCGACCCTGATGCGCTTGCTTCGCCCCGGCAGGAATGAAACCCTTACACGGGTTCCGGTTTGAAGATGAATCGACTGCCGGTCAGGACGCAGTGGCCAGTTCCTTCTTGCGACCGCGACGCCGCGGCTTGCCCGGTGGCTGTGCGCCTTCGAAGAACATCGAGATGAACTGATCTGCGATTTTTTCTAGCGACCCCTTCTTGGGATCGAACCACGTCTGAACGGAATTGATGAAGCCGAGCACATAGATACGGCTCAGCGCGATGTCGATATCGTCGCGCAGAAAACCTTCCTCACGCAGATCGTCGAACACGGTGGTCCACAGCCGCTGATGCCGCTCGCGACGCTTGATCTGCCGCTCACGCACCTGATCCGGCAATTGGCTCAGCAGGCGGCCATGTGCGAGCGCATAGTCGCCAAACTTGATCAGCGCACTCATCTGACCGACCACCGCCGCTCTGAAGCGGTCCTCGGCGTTCGCATTTTCGGGCAGCGCACCGAAATGCTCATTGATGTGCTGCACGATGCTATCCGCACCATGCTCCATCACCACGTCGACGAGTTCTTCCTTCGACGAAAAGTGATAGTAGATGCTGGCTGCCTCGATGCCGGCCTGGTCCGCAATCGAGCGCATCGTGGTTGCCGTATAGCCCTGCGTCGCAAACGAGCG
>NZ_CAJMZL010000092.1:0-685 GCF_905220305.1 Caballeronia sp. J97
GTCACGACGTTGAACACGCCTGGCGGCAGATCGCTCTCCGCCACGATCTCGGCGAGCTTCAATACGGCGAGATTGGTGTATTCGGACGGCTTGACGACAACCGTGCAGCCACAGACAAGCGCGGGCGCGATCTTCATCGCGAACGTCATGACGGGGCCGTTGTACGGCAGGATCGCCGCCACCACACCGACCGGCTCGCGGAACGTCATGTACTGCATGTCCGAGGCGCTGGAGAACTGCGGGTATGTCTCGCCGTTGATCTTGTCGATCCAGCCGAGAAAGTGATCGAAGATGTCCGCCGCCGACTTGGGCGACACGCGCGAGTTGCGGCTGAACGTGAACGGGATGCCGTTATCGAGCGTCTGCAACTGCGCAATCTCTCTTTCGGCGGCGTAGATTTTCTCGACGATGGGTTGCAGCATCCGCTTGCGATCCTGTGCGCGCATACGCGGCCACGGTCCTTCGTCGAAGGCGCGTCGCGCGGCAACGACCGCCTGATCGACGCCACGCGCGCCGGCTTCGACGAACGTCGTCATCACTTCATTGGTCGCCGGGTGAATCTGTTCGAAGCGATCGTAGTGTCCATCGAGCCAGTTTCCATCGATGAACAATCTACCGGGCACGACGTTCAGATCGTCACGGATGCGGATGAGGCTAAGGGGCATGAAATGTCCTGCCGAAGTTG
>NZ_CAJMZL010000093.1:0-678 GCF_905220305.1 Caballeronia sp. J97
GACATGGAGACGGGCGAAATCGGGCGGCGACAGCTCAAACGTGATCAGTTCGTGACGTTTTTCGCAAACTGCCCGCCAGGGCTCATTGCGATGGAATCTTGCGGCAGCGCCCATTTCTGGGCACGCAAGCTGAGCGCACTAGGGCATCGGGTCAGACTGATCGCGCCGTCATTCGTACGGCCGTTCGTCAAGCGCAACAAGACCGACGCAGCCGATGCACACGCGATCTGGGAAGCGGCTCAACGTCCTGAGATGCGCTTTGTTGCCGTGAAGAGCGAAGCACAGCAAAGCGTGCTGACGCTGCATCGAGTACGCGAGCAACTGCTCAAGATGCGTCGTATGCAGATCAATCAAGTGCATGGCTTGCTGTACGAGTTCGGTGCTGCGGTGCATGCCGGAGCAAAAAGCATGAATGACGCAGCGCGGCTGCTAGGCGAATTGGCCCAGACGCTGCCGGCGATGGTGATCGAAACGTTGCGCGAGCAGTTGCAGCGCATCGAGGCGCTCACGCGAGACATTACGCAGGTCGAGCACCGGCTCGCGGCATGGCGACGTGAGGATGAAGCGGCCCAACGTATCTCGGCCATTCCGGGCGTGGGGCTGCTTACGGCGACCGCTGCCATCGCAACGATCGGCGAGGCGAGCGTGTTTCGCAGCGGGCGCGAGTTCGCCGCGTTT
>NZ_CAJMZL010000094.1:0-620 GCF_905220305.1 Caballeronia sp. J97
CGCGAGGACCACAACATCCCCATCGCGCAAGTCTTTAGCGACAAACGAGTCTGGACGCTCGCCACCATGGCCTTCGGCTTCTTTCTGACGATCTACGGTGTAGGCTTCTTCTTGCCGCAGATCGTTAAATCCTTCGGCTTGAGCAATGCGCAGACGGGCTTCGTCACGGCCATTCCCTATGTGATCGGCTCCGCCAGTCTGGTGTTCTGGGCGCGCCGCTCCGACCGCACCCGGGAACGCCGCTGGAACATTGCGTTGCCCGCGCTCATCGCCGCCGCCTCCCTCGTCGGCGCCAGCCTGTCCGACGATCCCGCCGCGAAACTCATTTTCTTCTGCCTCGTGGCCTTCGGCGTATTTGGCGCACTGCCCGCGTTCTGGGCCATCAACACGGAACTGCTCTCGGGATCCGCCGCAGCGGCCAGCATCGCGTGGATCGGCGCTGTCGGCAATCTGGGCGGCTTTGCAGGACCCTATCTGCTCGGCCTGACCAAGGATCGAACCGGTAGCTACACCGCCGCGCTCATATTGATGGCTATCGTTGCACTGATCGCCGCCGCCATTGCGTTATCGGTGAGTCGAAAGATGCCCGTCTATCGCCGGGTCTGAACACTACTCTCATA
>NZ_CAJMZL010000095.1:0-619 GCF_905220305.1 Caballeronia sp. J97
CATCGTCGACACAAATGAGAATAAATCTCGTTTTTGGCATCACATCTCGCAACGTCTATGCTGGGTGTGTGGCAACGCGATCAGGCAGGAGACGGTATGCAAGGCGATCCGAAGGTGATTGACTACCTCAATGCGGAACTAAAAAACGAATTGACGGCCGTGCATCAGTATCTTCTGCATGCTCGTCTCTACAAGCATTGGGGATTCGAGGAGTTGGGCACGCACGAATACAACGAATCGATGGATGAGTTGACGCATGCGGACAAGCTGATCGAACGCATCCTCATGCTCGATGGGCTACCGAATTTGCAGGATCTCCATCCGTTGAGCGTTGGTAAAGATACGCTCGAGGTACTACAGAACGATCTCAAACTCGAGAAGGCGGCTCAAGCCCAATGCAAGGAAGCGGTCGTCTATTGCGAGTCGGTGCGAGACTTCGTTTCGCGAGAGATATTGGTCGAACTCCTCGACGCGACCGAGGATCACATCGACTGGCTCGAGATTCAGATCGGCCTGATCGATAAAATAGGTATCGCGAACTACCAGCAATCCGGTATTCACAAGCTCGCGTGAGGATATGTTGCGGTCTGCGTTTGGGCGCATGCCATCGCGCATCAGG
>NZ_CAJMZL010000096.1:0-591 GCF_905220305.1 Caballeronia sp. J97
CGCTGCGCCTTGCGCGTTCGAACCTGCAACCAGCACATGCACATCGCCGCCGATCTTCGACGCCGCCGCAACCGTGTTCAGCGTCGCTGCCTTGATCGACGCGTTGTCGTGTTCCGCAATTACCAGAATCGTCATTTTCTCGCGTCTCCTTTACAGCACCTTGGCTTCGGTCTTGAGCTTCTCGACCAGCGTCTTCACGTCGGGCACCGTGATGCCCGCGCTGCGTTTCGGCGGCTCCACGACCTTCAGCGTCTTCAGGCGCGGCGCGACATCGACGCCCAGATCGGCGGGCTTCACCGTCGTCAGCGGCTTCTTCTTCGCCTTCATGATGTTGGGCAACGTCACATAACGCGGCTCGTTCAGGCGCAGATCGGTTGTGACGACGGCCGGAAGCTTCAGCGACAGCGTTTCAGCGCCGCCATCGACTTCACGGGAAACAGTGGCTTTGCCATCGGCAACGACAACTTTTGATGCGAACGTCGCTTGCGGCAGGCCTGCCAGTGCAGCGAGCATTTGACCGGTCTGGTTCGAGTCGTCATCGATGGCCTGCTTGCCGAGAATGACCAACTCGGGCTTCTCCTGATCGACCAG
>NZ_CAJMZL010000097.1:0-583 GCF_905220305.1 Caballeronia sp. J97
TTCATGCCGAGATCGACCAGCAGGTTCAGGCACGCCAGCGCCGCCGCGCCCGCGCCCGACGCGACCAGCTTCACTTCGCCGATGTTCTTGCCGACGACCTTCAGACCGTTCGTGATCGCCGCCGCGACGACGATGGCCGTGCCGTGCTGATCGTCGTGGAACACGGGAATCTTCATGCGCTTGCGGCATTCGCGCTCGACGATGAAGCAGTCCGGCGCCTTGATGTCTTCCAGATTGATCCCGCCGAAGGTCGGCTCGAGCGCGGCGATCACGTCGACGAGCTTATGCGGATCGCTCTCGTTCAACTCGATATCGAACACGTCGATGCCGGCGAACTTCTTGAAGAGCACGGCCTTGCCTTCCATCACCGGCTTGGACGCGAGCGGCCCGATGTTGCCGAGGCCGAGCACGGCCGTGCCGTTCGAAACGACGCCCACGAGATTGCTGCGCGCGGTGAAGCGCGCGGCGTTCAGCGGATCTTCGACGATCGCTTCGCACGCGAACGCGACGCCCGGCGAGTAAGCCAGCGCGAGATCGCGCTGGTTGATCATCTGCTTGGTGGGCGCGATCGCGATCTTTCCGG
>NZ_CAJMZL010000098.1:0-517 GCF_905220305.1 Caballeronia sp. J97
GTCTTATATGGACGCCTCCCGGTTTGCCAGGTGATATTTGCGTGTTTAGCGTGGCTGATCGGGCTGCAGACTTATATCCGGCCTGTTCAACGGATTGTGCTCCGCTGGCCCTGATGGAATTTGCCGGGGAAGGCCTCAGCTCCGACGAGTCCTCGAAGGACGAGACAAGATTCAGGCTTATTTCCCCGCGGTCCGATCCGCTTTGCCATCACGCGCATATCATCCTGCGCAACCTATCGACGACCAGTCTCCGTTGTGAGTTGAAGTGCTACGCGCTTGGTCACGCGTATCCCGATTGGTACGTTCGAGCGTGGGCCAGCAGCGCCCAGATCGTACGAGCCATCTTGTTCGCCAGTGCCACGACCGCTACGTTGAACGGTCGTCGCGCCAGCAAATCCCTCTGCGATTCGGTACTTCGCTTGCCATGAGCCAAGACCGAACGTGCACCGTGGATCAGCAAGGTGCGCAGATACCTGTCGCCTCGCTTGCTGATGCCCAACAATTTGACGCGCCCGCC
>NZ_CAJMZL010000099.1:0-471 GCF_905220305.1 Caballeronia sp. J97
TGGGCTCGGTCACGCCCATCGATTGCACACGCAACTCGCCCGCGGAGATGCGGGGCAAATAGCGTTGTTTCTGCGCCTCCGTGCCACTGAACACGATCGTATTCATTACGTACATCTGACCGTGGCACGCGCCAGAGTTGCCGCCTGATCGGTTGATCTCCTCCATGATGACCGATGCCTCGGCCATTGACAGACCGGGGCCGTCATAGTCCTGCGGAATCAGCGCGGCAAGCCAGCCGGCCTTCGTCAGGGCGTTGACGAATTCCTCCGGATAGCCACGCGCCTCGTCGATCTTTCGGTGATAGTCAGCGGGAAACTGACTACACAGGGCGCGCACGGCGTCACGAATCTCCTGGTATTGGTCCGGGGCGGAAAGCATGGAAGCGCTCATGAAGAAAGATCCGTAAGTAGCTTTGGTCGAGTCATAGTAATATTTGATGAATCGTTGTAAAAATAGAAATAACTGATCGC
>NZ_CAJMZL010000100.1:0-471 GCF_905220305.1 Caballeronia sp. J97
TCGATCAGTTATTTCTATTTTTCCAACGATCCATCAAATATTACTATGACTCGACCAAAGCTACTTACGGATCTTCCTTCATGAGCGCTTCCATGCTTTCCGCCCCGGACCAATACCAGGAGATTCGTGACGCCGTGCGCGCCCTGTGTAGTCAGTTTCCCGCTGACTATCACCGCAAGATCGACGAGGCGCGTAGTTATCCGGAGGAATTCGTCAACGCCCTGACGAAGGCCGGCTGGCTTGCTGCGCTGATTCCGCAGGACTATGACGGCCCCGGTCTGTCGATGGCCGAAGCCTCCGTCATCATGGAAGAGATCAATCGTTCAGGCGGCAACTCCGGCGCCTGCCACGGCCAGATGTACGTGATGAACACGATCGTGTTCAGTGGCACGGAGGCGCAGAAGCAACGCTATTTGCCCCGCATCGCCGCGGGCGAGTTGCGTGTGCAATCGATGGGCGTGACCGAGCCCT
>NZ_CAJMZL010000101.1:0-428 GCF_905220305.1 Caballeronia sp. J97
GCTTGGATCGCGCACGGTCTGTCTCATCGCACCGCGATCCTTGCTGGTTCAGCACAAAATAGCTCCGGCCCGCTTCGCGGCCGATGGGTTCATCGGGTCGGTCCGTGCTTCTCTGCTAACGCTTCCATCTCACCGCAATTGCCTAAGGTTGGTTTCCCTTGTGGACCCGGCGGCAGCGCGTAGCGCTGTGCCGAAGCTCTTTCGTGCTGAACCAGTGCCCTCGAATTACTAGCTTGTCAGACCGTGTGCGAGCCAAGCCCTGTTCTGCTTGTGGGGGCACTCGCTACAGGCGGACCATTAGGCCAATCGCCTGTGCCGCGGCCGGTGTGAAGTACTTTGGATGGGAGAAGCTGCTTTCTTTGGTTACTTTCTTTGCAGCAGCAAAGAAAGTGACTGCCGCCCCGCACAGGGGCAGCGCCAATAGACCA
>NZ_CAJMZL010000102.1:0-410 GCF_905220305.1 Caballeronia sp. J97
CGGCACAGGCGATTGGCCTAATGGTCCGCCTGTAGCGAGTGCCCTCACAAGCAGAACACGGCTTGGATCGCGCACGATCCGTCTCATCGCACCACACACCGAACGGGTTCAGCACGAAATAGATCCGGCCCGCTTCGCGGCCGACCGGTTCATCGGGGATGCCCGCGCTTTCTTGCTAACGCTTCCATCTCACTGCAATTGCCCCTGGTTGGTTTCCCTTGCGGACCCGGCGGCAGCGCGTAGCGCTGTGCCGAAGCTCTTTCGTGCTGAACCAGTGCCCTCAAATGACTAGCTTGTCAGACCGTGTGCGAGCCGAGCCGTGTTCTGCTTGTGAGGGCACTCGCTACTGGCGGACCATTAGGCCAATCGCCTGTGCCGCGGCCGGTGTGAGGTACTTTGGATGGGAGAAG
>NZ_CAJMZL010000103.1:0-364 GCF_905220305.1 Caballeronia sp. J97
CTTCTCCCATCCAAAGTACCTCACACCGGCCGCGGCACAGGCGATTGGCCTAATGGTCCGCCCGTAGCAAGTGCCCTCACAAGCAGAACACGGCTTGGATCGCGCACGATCCGTCTCATCGCACCGCAATCCTTGCGGGCTCAGCACGAAATAGCTCCGGCCCGCTACGCGGCCGATGGGTCCATCGGGTCGGCGCGTGCTTCTTTGCTAACGCTTCCATCTCACTGCAATTGCTTAAGGTTGGTTTCCCTTGCAGGCTCGGCGGCAGCGCGTAGCGCTGTGCCGAAGCTGTTTCGTGCTGAACCAATGCCCTCGAATGACTGGCTTGTCAGATCGTGTGCGAGCCAAGCCGTGTTCTGCTTGT
>NZ_CAJMZL010000104.1:0-343 GCF_905220305.1 Caballeronia sp. J97
GTCCGTCGTGACCACTGCAGGCAGCTTCAAAGACAGCGTTTCAGCACCGCCGTCGACTTCACGGGAAACAGTGGCTTTGCCATCGGCAACGACAACTTTTGATGCGAACGTCGCTTGCGGCAGGCCCGCGAGTGCAGCGAGCATTTGACCGGTCTGGTTCGAGTCGTCATCGATCGCCTGCTTGCCGAGAATGACCAATTCAGGCTTCTCCTGATCGACCAGTGCCTTCAACAGCTTCGCCACCGCCAAAGGCTGCAACTCCTCCGACGTTTCCACCAACACCGCACGATCCGCCCCGATCGCCAACGCGGTCCGCAACGTCTCCTGACACTGCGTCACCCCA
>NZ_CAJMZL010000105.1:0-334 GCF_905220305.1 Caballeronia sp. J97
TGGGGTGACGCAGTGTCAGGAGACGTTGCGCACGGCGTTGGCTATCGGTGCGGATCGTGCGGTGTTGGTGGAAACGTCGGAGGAGTTGCAGCCTTTGGCGGTGGCGAAGCTGTTGAAGGCACTGGTCGATCAGGAGAAGCCTGAGTTGGTCATTCTCGGCAAGCAGGCGATCGATGACGATTCGAACCAGACCGGTCAAATGCTCGCTGCACTCGCGGGCCTGCCGCAAGCGACGTTCGCATCGAAGGTCGTGATCGCCGATGGCAAAGCGACCGTATCGCGTGAAGTCGACGGCGGCGCTGAAACGCTGTCGCTGAAGCTTCCGGCAGTCGTG
>NZ_CAJMZL010000106.1:0-334 GCF_905220305.1 Caballeronia sp. J97
GACCACTGCAGGCAGCTTCAAAGATAGCGTTTCAGCGCCGCCGTCGACTTCACGCGATACGGTCGCTTTGCCATCGGCGATCACGACCTTCGAGGCGAACGTCGCTTGCGGCAGGCCCGCGAGTGCAGCGAGCATCTGGCCGGTTTGATTCGAGTCGTCATCGATGGCCTGCTTGCCGAGAATGACCAACTCAGGCTTCTCCTGATCGACCAGTGCCTTCAACAACTTCGCCACCGCCAAAGGCTGCAAATCCTCCGACGTTTCCACCAACACCGCACGATCCGCCCCGATCGCCAACGCCGTGCGCAACGTCTCCTGACACTGCGTCACCCCG
>NZ_CAJMZL010000107.1:0-306 GCF_905220305.1 Caballeronia sp. J97
TCTTTGCTAACGCTTCCATCTCACTGCATGCGCAGCCCGCTGGTTTCCCTTGTGGACCCGGCGGCAGCGCGTAGCGCTGTGCCGATGCTCTTTTGTGCTGAACCAGCGCCCCCAAAGTAGTGGTTCGTCGAACCGTGCGCGGTCCAAGCCGTGTTCTGCTTGCGAGGGCACTCGCTACGGGCGGACCATTAGGCCAATCGCCTGTGCCGGGGCCGGTGTGAAGTACTTTGGATGGGGATAGCTGCTTTCTTTGGTTACTTTCTTTGCAGCAGCAAAGAAAGTGACTGCCGCCCCGCACAGGGGCAA
>NZ_CAJMZL010000108.1:0-278 GCF_905220305.1 Caballeronia sp. J97
CCGATCCGATCAAGGTCATCACCGTGCGCGCGACGGGTTTCGATCCGGTGGCGGCGGAAGGCGGCAGCGCATCGGTCGAAAAGATCGAAGCCGCAGCCGATGCAGGCATCTCGCAGTTCGTGAGCCGCGAAGTGACGAAGCTGGATCGTCCGGAGTTGACGAGCGCGCACATCATCGTGTCGGGCGGGCGTGGTCTCGGTAGCGGCGAGAACTACACGAAGACGCTCGAACCGTTGGCCGACAAGCTCGGCGCGGCGCTGGGTGCATCGCGTGCAGCA
>NZ_CAJMZL010000109.1:0-268 GCF_905220305.1 Caballeronia sp. J97
AGGACCGAGAAAAGCGTTTGATCTAACAAACGATAGATAGCTTAAGTTGCGGGGGCGTGTCTTTGCATTGGGGATAGCCCGGATGCAAAGATGTTCGTTCCGTACAATGAACGCGCTGGCCCGTCAAAAAGAAATGCGGTAATCTCTCAAACGAACATTAGATCGTCGTGATTGCTTCCGCGACATTGGGAACGAGGAAAGAGACGTGCGAAAGCGAAATGTAAAACCCAGTGCGGATACCCGGGAAATCTTGCTACGGCTGGCGGCC
>NZ_CAJMZL010000110.1:0-268 GCF_905220305.1 Caballeronia sp. J97
CGCCGCCAGCCGTAGCAAGATTTCCCGGGTATCCGCACTGGGTTTTACATTTCGCTTTCGCACGTCTCTTTCCTCGTTCCCAATGTCTCGGAAGCACTCACGACGATCTAATGTTCGTTTGAGAGATTACCGCATTTCCTTTTGGCGGGCCAGCGCGTTCACTGTACGGAACGAGCGTGTTTGCATCCGGACTATCCCCAATGCAAAGGCCCTCTCCCGAAAATTACACTATCTATCGTTTGTTAGATAAAACGCTTTTCTCGGTCCG
>NZ_CAJMZL010000111.1:0-246 GCF_905220305.1 Caballeronia sp. J97
TACCCGGGCAGATGCTCGCGGCGCTCGCCGAATCGTGGCACCGCAGATGAATCTCGCCTGCGGAATCTCCGGGGCGATCCAGCATCTGGCGGGGATGAAGGACTCCGAGGTGATCGTGGCAATCAACGAAGATTCCGAAGTACCGATCTTCAGCGTTGCCGACTACGGCCTGGAGGCCGATCTGTTCACGGTGGTGCCGGATCTGATCGAGCTGCTGTAGCGCATGACCGGCTTTCATATCGATTC
>NZ_CAJMZL010000112.1:0-233 GCF_905220305.1 Caballeronia sp. J97
GCCGGAGCCAGAATATGCGAGTAATCCTTCGCGATGTTCAGCACTGTCGCTTCGACGTTCTCTGCCAGGCCTTCGGCGAGTTGAGGCGCATCGGCGAGCAGCACTTTCGATACGCCCGCGATCTTCGCTGCCGCATCGGCCGCGCCTTGCGCGTTCGAGCCTGCCACCAGCACATGCACATCGCCGCCGATCTTCGACGCCGCCGCAATCGTGTTCAGCGTCGCTGCCTTGAC
>NZ_CAJMZL010000113.1:0-222 GCF_905220305.1 Caballeronia sp. J97
ATCGGTTGTGACGACGGCCGGAAGCTTCAGCGACAGCGTTTCAGCGCCGCCATCGACTTCACGCGATACGGTCGCTTTGCCATCGGCGATCACGACCTTCGATGCGAACGTCGCTTGCGGCAGGCCTGCCAGTGCAGCGAGCATCTGGCCGGTTTGATTCGAGTCGTCATCGATGGCCTGCTTGCCGAGAATGACCAACTCGGGCTTCTCCTGATCGACCAA
>NZ_CAJMZL010000114.1:0-209 GCF_905220305.1 Caballeronia sp. J97
AGCACACGCAGACCCGATGGACCCATCGGCCGCGAAGCGGGCCGGAGCAGTCTTGTGCTGTACCAATTGGTCGTGTGGTGCGATGAGACGGACCGTGCGCGATCCAAGCGGTGTTCTGCTTGTGAGGGCACTTGCTACGGGCGGGCCATTAGGCCAATCGCCTGTGCCGGGGCCGGTGTGAAGTACTTTGGATGGGAGAAGCTGCTTTC
>NZ_CAJMZL010000115.1:0-195 GCF_905220305.1 Caballeronia sp. J97
CACCCAGTGCACCTGAAATACCCGCTTTGCCAAGTCCACGCCAAATGTCGTAGTCTTCATTTCGAGCCCTCCTTACCCTCAGTGGTCGTTCCACACTTCCACTTTGGCACTTCGATGCCATCGGGTACAGCGAGGGCTCCGTCGCTTCTGCTGCCTCACCTATCCGCTTGGGAGGAAGGCGTCCATTCCATCTCC
>NZ_CAJMZL010000116.1:0-176 GCF_905220305.1 Caballeronia sp. J97
TACGCAGGCAACGCGATCGCGACGGTTCAATCGAGCGATCCGATCAAGATCATCACCGTGCGCGCGACGGGCTTCGATCCGGTGGCGGCCGAAGGCGGTAGCGCTCAGATCGAGAAGATCGAAGCCGCAGCCGATGCAGGCATCTCGCAGTTCGTGAGCCGCGAAGTGACGAAGCT
>NZ_CAJMZL010000117.1:0-170 GCF_905220305.1 Caballeronia sp. J97
GATGCGGCAGCGAAGATCGCGGGCGTATCGAAAGTGCTGCTCGCCGATGCGCCTCAACTCGCCGAAGGCCTGGCAGAGAACGTCGAAGCGACGGTGCTGAACATCGCGAAGGATTACTCGCATATTCTGGCTCCGGCGACCGCATACGGTAAGAACATCGCGCCGCGTAT
>NZ_CAJMZL010000118.1:0-168 GCF_905220305.1 Caballeronia sp. J97
TCGTCGAGGACGATTGCGGGCGATTTGCCGCCAAGCTCGAGCGTGACACGCGCCACGCGATCGCCGGCAATGGACGCGATCCTCCGCCCGGCGGCAGTCGAGCCGGTGAACGTGATCTTGTCGACGCCGGGATGACGAACGAGTTCTTCGGAAGCGTCGCGATCCGCT
>NZ_CAJMZL010000119.1:0-167 GCF_905220305.1 Caballeronia sp. J97
GATTGGCTGTAGCGCTGCCCACAGCGACACAGCAACCAGTCATGCCTGATGACCATAGCGAGTCGGTCCCACCCCTTCCCATCCCGAACAGGACCGTGAAACGACTCTACGCCGATGATAGTGCGGATCACCCGTGTGAAAGTAGGTAATCGTCAGGCTCCTCATGC
>NZ_CAJMZL010000120.1:0-165 GCF_905220305.1 Caballeronia sp. J97
CGTTAGCAAAGAAGCACGCGCGGACCCGATGAACCCATCGGCCACGAAGTGGGCCGGAGCAGTCTTGTGCTGTACCAGTTGGTTACGTGGTGCGATGGACCGGACCGTGCGCGATCCAAGCCCTGTTCTGCTTGCGGGGGCACTCGCTACTCGCGGACCATTAGA
>NZ_CAJMZL010000121.1:0-161 GCF_905220305.1 Caballeronia sp. J97
GCTTCGGGGTCTTTGTTGATCGCGACGATCACCTTGCTGTCCTTCATGCCGGCCAGATGTTGAATCGCGCCCGAGATACCCACCGCGACATACAGTTGCGGCGCGACGATCTTGCCCGTTTGACCGACCTGAAAATCGTTCGGGACATAGCCCGCATCGAC
>NZ_CAJMZL010000122.1:0-155 GCF_905220305.1 Caballeronia sp. J97
CTGAAGACGCGCTCGATGATGTCGTCGATACGCGCGGAGGACAACACGTCTTCCGTGTTGTGGCGAAACTTGCCGACAAGTTCATCGTTGCTCATGTAGCTGGACGGTGCCGGCGACGGACTGCCTTTGGGATAGCGACGCTCTCCGGCGAACGT
>NZ_CAJMZL010000123.1:0-142 GCF_905220305.1 Caballeronia sp. J97
AGCTTCGTCACTTCGCGGCTCACGAACTGCGAGATGCCCGCATCGGCTGCGGCTTCGATCTTCTCGATCTGAGCGCTGCCGCCTTCGGCCGCCACCGGATCGAAACCCGTCGCGCGCACGGTGATGACCTTGATCGGATCGA
>NZ_CAJMZL010000124.1:0-138 GCF_905220305.1 Caballeronia sp. J97
GACTTTCAGCGTCTTCAAACGCGGCGCGACATCGACACCGAGGTCAGCGGGCTTCACCGTCGTCAGCGGCTTCTTCTTCGCCTTCATGATGTTGGGCAGCGTCACATAGCGCGGCTCGTTCAGGCGCAGATCCGTCGT
>NZ_CAJMZL010000125.1:0-131 GCF_905220305.1 Caballeronia sp. J97
CTCACTAGAATTCCGTTCCTTCGCGATTCGATGAACGCGAAGGAAGCGGGAATGGGCGGGTTGGCGGTGTGCTCGGAGCAGGGGTGTAGAAGGCGCTGAGTGCGGTCGACAGGAAAAGGAAGTTTGAAATT
>NZ_CAJMZL010000126.1:0-129 GCF_905220305.1 Caballeronia sp. J97
CTGCGCCTGAACGAGCCGCGCTATGTGACGCTGCCCAACATCATGAAGGCGAAGAAGAAGCCGCTGACAACGGTGAAGCCGGCTGACCTCGGTGTCGATGTCGCGCCGCGTTTGAAGACGCTGAAGGTT
>NZ_CAJMZL010000127.1:0-128 GCF_905220305.1 Caballeronia sp. J97
GTCGGTCTATTAGCTCTGCCCCTGTGCGGGGCGGCAGTCACTTTCTTTGCTGCTGCAAAGAAAGTAACCAAAGAAAGCAGCTATCCCCATCCAAAGTACTTCACACCGGCCCCGGCACAGGCGATTGG
>NZ_CAJMZL010000128.1:0-128 GCF_905220305.1 Caballeronia sp. J97
GTCGAACCGCCGAAGCGCAGCGCGGGCATCACGGTGCCCGATGTGAAGACGCTGGTCGAAAAACTGAAGAACGAAGCGAAGGTGATTTGATGACGACTCTCGTTATTGCGGAACACGACAACGCGTCG
>NZ_CAJMZL010000129.1:0-121 GCF_905220305.1 Caballeronia sp. J97
TGCCTTCAGGATCTTCGCGACAGCCAGCGGCTGCAATTCATCAGCGGATTCAACGAGAATCGCACGATCCGCCCCGATCGCCAACGCGGTCCGCAACGTCTCCTGACACTGCGTGACCCCG
>NZ_CAJMZL010000130.1:0-114 GCF_905220305.1 Caballeronia sp. J97
CGATCGTCCCGAGTTGACGAGCGCGCACATCATCGTGTCGGGCGGCCGTGGTCTCGGTAGCGGCGAGAACTACACGAAGACGCTCGAACCGCTGGCCGACAAGCTCGGCGCGGC
>NZ_CAJMZL010000131.1:0-110 GCF_905220305.1 Caballeronia sp. J97
TCGATTGAACCGTCGCGATCGCGTTGCCTGCGTAAATCGGGCGTTCGAACGTATCGGCGCTATCGACGGCGGTGATGTCGCTGATCTGCGCGACATCGAGATGCGCAGCG
>NZ_CAJMZL010000132.1:0-109 GCF_905220305.1 Caballeronia sp. J97
CAGCGCGTAGCGCTGTGCCGGTGCAGTTTTGTGCTGAACCGGTGCCCTCGAATTACTAGCTTGTCGGATCGTGCGCGAGCCAAGCCCGGTTCGGTTTTGGGGGCACTCG
>NZ_CAJMZL010000133.1:0-109 GCF_905220305.1 Caballeronia sp. J97
GATCGGGCGCTCGAAGGTGTCGTCGCTATCGACGGCGGTGATGTCGCTGATCTGCGCGACATCCAGATGCGCAGCAATACGCGGCGCGATGTTCTTACCGTATGCAGTT
>NZ_CAJMZL010000134.1:0-100 GCF_905220305.1 Caballeronia sp. J97
ACGTGAAGATGTCGATGAACCCGTTCGACGAGATCGCTGTTGAAGAAGCGGTGCGGTTGAAGGAGGCGGGCGTTGCTACGGAAGTGATCGCGGTGTCGTG
>NZ_CAJMZL010000135.1:0-100 GCF_905220305.1 Caballeronia sp. J97
ACGTGAAGATGTCGATGAACCCGTTCGACGAGATCGCTGTTGAAGAAGCGGTGCGGTTGAAGGAAGCGGGCGTTGCTACGGAAGTGATCGCGGTGTCGTG